>CAJONN010000111.1:0-8947 GCA_905235955.1 uncultured Marinilabiliaceae bacterium | reverse complement strand
ACGTTGAGTTTTACTGGTGTGCCAATAGTTTCAAATCCTTTGGTACCAATGAGCCAACCTTGTTTTAGTTCTTCGGCAGCAATGGCTATTTCTACTACGCCCGAAGCTCCCAAAGTGTGTCCAATAAATGGTTTGAGGCTATTGATGGGGCAGTTGCTAAGCCCAGCCAATGCCATTGCTTTTGACTCCATCTCATCGTTGTAAACAGTGGCGGTGCCATGAGCATTTACAAACGATATGTCAGTAGGTTGCAAATGTGCTTCAGCCATAGCTTGCTTCATAGCCTCGGCAAGTGGCTCGCCAGTGCGCGATGGTCCGCTGATGTGGTTGGCATCGTTGGTAGCTGCGCCGCCTGTTATCACTATACCTGTCGACTTATGTTTGTGCCTTGTCAATAGCAATGCTCCGGCAGCTTCGCCAAGCGAGAGTCCGTCGCGTTGGGCATCGTAGGGCTTACAGGGTTTGCTGCTCACCGACTTGAATGCCATGAAACCACTTGTAGTAAATTCTGTTATTTCATCGCCACCAACAACTATAATGTCGTCAAACTGACCATCTTGCAGCAATCGGTGCGCCACTACTACAGCTATTACGCCAGATATGCACGCATTCGATACTACTATGGGGTTGCCTTTGTAGCCTACTGCGTTGCACACTCGCGAAGCCATGTTGTGTAAAAATATATCACTCTGAGGTTCAGGTGTTTGAGTAGTAAGATTAGCTATATTACCTTTGGTAGTAGAAAATATAAAGGCTGTGCGACTTGAAGCAAGGTCGACATCAGCAACTATGTTTTCTATCACGCTTACCATCATAGTTTCAAGGCGCGTGAGGTTTTGACGGAGCTCAATGTTTATTGGGTGCAAACCATTGTTGGCACTAAGCATGCACTTGTAGTTGTAGTTGGTACCAAAGCCCAGACCTGTTACAACATCGGTTTTGCCCAAATATGTCAGCACTTCACTCATATCACTTCTTCAACCACTTATTCTTCCACTCGGTATAGAACTCTGGGCAGGTATATTGCATTTCGCCTTCGTAAGTGGTGAACACCTGTATAGTTTCGGCTGTAGCCATCACAGCCATATCAGCTTTGCGATAGATGATATATTCAAAAATAATTTTGGCAGCGTCGGTTGGAATGTATCGCACTTCAACAATAGCCACATCGCCACATCGCAACGACTGTTTATAGTTGATATTGAGGCTAACAACTGGTGCTACGTAGCCCGAACTAAAATAGTCGGCATAGCCCAATCCTTTGGGGAATGCAATACCAAAAGCCTCTCTGCCATCTTCCAGATATGCCACATACGAGCCATGCCATGCCACTTTCATAGCATCTACATCGCTAAAACGCACCAACACTTCAGTGCGGCATGTTAGCGCTGGCTCTTTCATTTTGTGTCGTTTAGCCATCTTTGATGTGCTTTTACTTCATTGCTACTTTCATTTTGCCATTGGCTATAACTTCATCGCCTACACGCACCGTAGCACCAATGAGTGTAACATCGCCCACTTGTGCTTCAAACACTATCGAGGTCAGCATTGTTTCGCCCACTTTGGGCAAGCGATTTATTGTAAGTTTGTTTACTGAGCCAATAAGTCCTAACCTTACTTCGCCACCAGCCTGCACGCTTTCATAGCCTATGCGCATAGCACCACTTTGAGCTATATGCTCTATGATGCCACTATCAACAATATGTCCGTCTTCTACAAAAATATTGTCGGGCAAAATGGTAAGTCCAGAGAGCGACATACCATCAGCATCGATGCCATAAAACGAGTCGAGCATTACAATAGGTTGGCGCTGAGGTATATATTGGCAAATATCAGCACCTTTAACAATAGGAGTATTCATATCAATTTGCAAATTTGAGTAGCAAAGATAAAAAAAATAGATTGGACACGTAATCACTACGTTCCAATCTTATCCCAAATATATATAAATGCAAATATTTCAAAAATATGAGTTCTAATCGCGACGGCCAACGAGTTGCCATACGTAGTATAGCAATGTAGCAAGCGATGAGAGTGCAGCAACTACGTAGGTGTAGGCTGCCCATTTGAGTGCGTCAATGGCATATTCTCGTGTTTCGCCATTCACAATGCCTGTATTGGTAAGCCAAGCTACAGCGCGTTGACTGGCATTGATTTCTACTGGCAATGTTACAAATGCAAATAGTGTAAAAATGGCATACGCTGCTATTATTATTTGCAATGCAAATGTGTAGGGCAATGCGCCTTGCAATGCAATTGAACCTATGAGCATTGCCCAAAAGATGATGTTGAGCACTTTGGCACTAACGTTTTGTAGCGGAACAAGCATTGTGCGCAGTTCGAGCGGACCATATGCTGTGGCGTGTTGCACTGCATGACCTGTTTCGTGAGCAGCTACGGCTACTGCCGATATGTTTCGACCATAATAAACGTCGTTGCTCAGGTTGATTGTTTTGTTGCTGGGGTTGTAATGGTCGGTTAGCGAACCTTCTGTAGAGCAGATGGTTACGTCATAGATACCATTGTCGTGAAGCATTTTTTGTGCTGCTTCGGCTCCACTCATGCCTACCATTACTTGTTGGTATTTACCAAACTTGCTTTTGAGTCGGCTGCTGACTGTGTAGCTCAGCACGCCAAAGACTATTATTAGTATTATCAACATTTGCTTATAAAAATGAACGCTCAATAGCATTGCAACTTTGTTGCCAAAGTTTGCTTTATGCCATATTGACAGACAAAACTCGCTCTACTATTGTTTCCGGAGCTATATCGAAGCACCTATAATCAGCATATTTGCAAGGTTTGTTGCCGTATATAGAGCATGGGCGACAAGGCAAGTTGATGCTTACTATGTCAGACTCTTTTTGCTGATAACCCAAAAAGCCAGCATAATGATGTGTTGCGCCCCATACTGACACTACGCGTGTACCGAAGAGCGAGCAGATGTGCATTGCCGATGAGTCCATGCTTACCATGCAGTCTATGTTCGACATTAGCCCCATCTCGTCTTTTAGCTTCATTTTGCCTATTACTGATTGGCATCCGTCTATTTCGGCTTCCCACTCTTCGGCTATTTGCTTCTCTTTTTGTCCACCTCCAAATACAAACACATCTACTCCCTTAGCCGCAAGTTGGCGCACCACCTCTTTCATTTTGTTTAGTGGATAAACCTTGCCAGCATGTTGCGCAAATGGCGACACGCCTACCCATAGCTTATTTTTGTGTTTGTCGGGGTCAATGGGCGAATGCATTGGGGGCATATATGCGCCACTCAGTGCAATGCTGAAGCCTGCTTTGGCAAACACGTCGCAATAGCGCTGAATGGTAGGTTTGAGCTGATGCTTAGGTTTGCCATTATCAATAATAAGGGCAGATTTTTCGCGCCTTCCTTTGTCAATGACGTATGTTTTGATGCCCGATATTTTGCTCAAGAATATACGTAACACCTTGGTGCGCAACACGTCATGAAGGTCGAGCACAAGGTCGTAGTTGTTGCAAGATAGTTTGCGGTAGAGCTTCCATAGTCCTCTGACACCTTCGCCACTTTTACGTATGTTGGTACCAATAAAATGTAGGTTGGGCAACGGCTCAAAAAATGGTTCAAAAAATGGTTCTGACAATACATCGAACTGCACATTAGGGTATTGCCTACAAGCAGCCGAAAGCACAGGTGAAGTCATTGCAACATCGCCCATAGCCGTCAGACGTATTATCAGTATTCTCTGCATAGTGGTGTTATTTTTTGCCGTACAATATTGGGTTGAGGCTTTCGTCGTTGTACATTTTCATTTGCTTGTACACCTTCATATATTTTTTGCCAGCCTCAATGTCGGCCAATAGTTCTTCAATGGCAGTAGAGAGGTCAGCATGTTGTTCGCGTAGCACTGATAGTTTTTTGCTACACTTTTCTATGTGTTCAGCGTCTACGTCGGTGCGCTTAGTCTCTTGCTCCATGTGGTATATTTTGAGTGCCAAAATAGAGTAACGGTCGATAGCCCATGCTGGCGATTCGGTGTTGATTTTGGCATCGGGCAAAACTTTCACGCCTTTGTATTTATCTAAGAAATATGAGTCGATGTACTCTACAAGGTCGGTGCGTTTTTGGTTCGAAGCATCTATGCGACGCTTAAGCACGAGTGCTGCTTTGGGGTCGATTTGCGGATCGCGTATGATGTCTTCAAAGTGCCATTGTACGGTGTCTATCCAGTTTTTGTAATAGAGCAGATGTTCTATTTGCGATTTGTCGTACGGATTTTCTATTTCGTGATCAACGTCGTCATATTTATGATAATCGGTTATTGCTTCGTTGAAAACTTTCCAAAATAACTCTGTCTGTTTCATTTTCAAAAAATGTCTCTTTGGTTTTCAAATAAAGTTATGTGTGCAAATGTACAGCATAAAATTTAAATACTAAAAATACGACTCTTGCATTTTGATTTTCTAATTCGTAGATAATTGAGCGTAGCCAAAGTAAGGTGAAAATCGGGTTCCGTGCTAATTGTTGGAAGCAATTTGTTGATTAAATGAAAGAGGCATAATTTTCTGTACATTCTTACTTGCAAAACTTGAGTAAATAAAAAAGCTATAGTCGGCGTATTATTATTTCGCCCTCGTTGGGTATAGCGTTGAAATAGATGTAGTTATCTATGATGCAAAAGTCGGTATCAACGCTATTTTGCCTTACAACTATATCAGTCCATTCGGCTGGCAATGGACGTCGTATGGAGAGTGGTACGTTGTAGATGCATTCATCGAGTGGCGAGGTGAGCGAGAGTATGATATGCTCATCGGTGCTTTCAATGAGTTTTATGCTGGCATTGTCGCGTTCTTTGGTGTATTTCACTACATTACCAAACGTATCGACCCAAAAATCGGGTTGGTTTTTGTCCAAAAACTGCAATGTAGAGTCAAATGCAGCTGTTGGCAAAGGCGAGTATCCGTAGCCATCTTCTATTTCGTGCACCAATATGACGCACCAGCCGTTGGTTTGCTTAGCATCGTTGAAGAGGTTTATTATTGATTGTGCTGTTTTGTACTTTGCTGATTCTGAGCCTACTATAAACGAACTTATGGCGTAGTAGTTGGCGGGTGTGGATGTTTCTATGCGCTCATCGCAAATGCGAGCTGCTATGTAGTGTTGAGCTACAAGGGCTGTATCGGGTTTGTCGCAATATGGATATACCATAGTGCAACAGTCGGTGCGAGGCACATTTTGCAGTATGAGTTCTTTCGATTTTTGCAGTTCAAAATTGAGCGAATCAAGTGTAAGACTGCTAAGTGCTAAGTGGCTATATGTATGGCTGCCTATCTCGTGTCCCATGCTTGAGTAGTGCGAGAGTACGTCCCAATTGTCAACCTCTTTTGCTACGGGATAAAATGAGCCTACGAAGCCATAATGTTCAAGCATAGGTGCTGCTATCAGAAACTGATTAGGCAGGTTGTCATCAAAGGTATAGCTAACTGCGGCTGTAGCAAAGTCGTTCCATGTGGCTATTTCGCATTCATGTGCATCGGGGTTGGTTGTCTGGCAAGCCTGAGTTACTATTGCTACTAACACTGCTAATGCTATCTGTTTTTTCATAATTATATGTGGGTATTGTTGTATTATTTATTGTTTTTCAGGTAGTTTGCTATCATTTCCAATAATTCTGTGCCAAACTGCTCTGACTTGGCTTTGCCTATGCCGTTTACTTTTCTGAGTTCAGCTATACTCTGAGGCAGTTTTGCTACGAGGTCTACAAGTGTTTTTTGTGTAATTATATGATAGGCTGGCACTTCTAATTCTTCAGCTTTATCTTTGCGCCATTTTTTTATGGTACTATATAGTTCTTTGTGTTCTACATCATCCGATACGCGTATATTGTTCTTTGTGTTACTCTTTTGCTCTTCTGATTTTTCGCTATCGAGCAAAGCTTTGGCTCTTACTTTTAGGTATTCTTTGGTGTTGAAGCCATTTTGAGCTACGTATTTCAGTTCAGCAAGTTTTGTTTGCATGTCTTTGTATAGTTGTACGCGTTGCTCTGACAGTTGCTTGGCTGTCTCTTTGCGGTCTATGTCAACATCAGTATGCTTATACACTGAACCAATGAGCGATTCTATCTTTGTTGCAAAATATTTTGCACCATTGCTCACTCTTGTCATCATCTCTGAGTTGGCAATTATGTCGCCATTGTTGGCATAGTTGTAGTTGCATATCGATATAAATTTTTCAGCTACTTGGGTTATTTCATTTTCAGCAATAGAGAGTGTAGCATTGAGCTCGGCAATGAGCTTAGGCATTGTTTTGTATTGTGTTTCGGCTACAATGCGTTCTATGCGGTGAGATGTTGATGTAAGTATGCGAAATGAAAATAATTGCTTTATCAATTCGAGCGAATACTGTGATTTGAGTGTATTGAGCTTCTCTTCGGTGGCACCTTCGCAATTATTCATAAATGCTGACACTGTGCTGTCTGATATAACAGAGTGTGGCGTTATGAGGCTACTTAGCACTATGCCTTCAAGGGTTCGGCAGCGGCTCAGAGCTACATATACCTGCCCGTGCGCAAAGGCTTGGTGGGCATCTATTACAACTTTGTCGAATGTCAGTCCCTGACTTTTGTGTATGGTTACAGCCCACGCAAGGCGCAATGGTATTTGCTTGAAAACGCCATCGATATGCTCACTTATCTCGTTGGTTTGTTTGTTGATGACGTAGCGCACATTTGTCCATTCATCGTAGGGCACTTCAACGGTTTGGTCATCGGCAATGCAACGTACAATTACTGAGTCGGTTTTGAGCTCAATTACTTCGCCTATTTTGCCGTTGTAGAATCGGCGTGGTGTTTGTTTATCGTTTTTGATAAACATTACTTGCGCACCTATTTTGAGCTTCAACACCTTATCGGCCGGATACGAATTTTCAGGGAAGTTGCCCTCTACCTCACACTCATAGTTGCGATCTGGTTGTTTGAGTTTGAGCAACTTCATAGAGTTGATATTGTCGGCCTGATTGTTGTGCGTAGTTAGGCGTATGTAGCCTTCAGAGTCGGCAGGGTCAAAGCCCTCTATGTAGCGAGCGTTGAGTGCATCGAGCACATTTTGGTCGGTTTGGTTGTTGCGTATTTTGTTTAGCAAGGCTACAAAGTTTTCATCATTTTGCCTATAAACTTTGTCGAGTTCTATGGTGATGTAATGTAGCTGTTGCAGTGCTTTGCTGCCAAAGAAATATGGTGTGGAGTAGTTTGTTTCAATCACTTCGCGTTCTGCCTCTACTACTACTGGAGGTAGCTGTTGCAAGTCGCCAATAAGCAACAGTTGCACACCGCCAAATGGCATTTCGTTGCGTCTATAATGACGTAGTGTGGCATCAACGGCATCGAGCAGATCGGCACGCACCATACTTATTTCGTCGATAACGAGCAAATCGAGTGTGCGTATTATTTTTATTTTTTCGGCACGCATAACGTAGTCGCTTCTAACTGCGCTACCGGGCACGAATGGGGCAAATGGCAGCTGAAAAAACGAGTGTATGGTAACGCCACCAGCATTGATTGCTGCCACACCCGTAGGTGCAACTATTGCCATACGCTTAGGCGACAACTGATTTAGCTTGTGCAAAAAAGTTGTTTTACCCGTGCCAGCTTTTCCGGTTAGGAATATGCTCGACGATGTTTCACTGATAAGTTGCCATGCAAGCCATGCTGTTTCGTTTTCAGTTTTGCTATATGCCTCTTCCATTGTGGGGGTTGTTTAATAGACTTTTTGAGCAAAGTTAACATGGCTTTTGACGCAAACAAAGCCTATGTTATTTTTTCAGCACTTTGCTAAGGTCGAAGCCTAATGTAATGCGCACAGTGTTGGCAAGTGCTGAGTTGCTATTGGCTTGCCCAACGGGGAATATATATGAAGCATCGACGTTGAACATCTGATATTTCACGCCCAAACCTACTGAAGCATATTTTAGGTTACCTTTGTTTTCAGGGTTGTTATGATAACCTGCACGTGCTGAAAAGAGTTTTTTATAGGTGTATTCTATACCGCCCATTATATCAACCTCTTCCCACTCTTCTTCACCTCCACGTGGTGCATCAGAAAACGATGTAAATATCGATTTCACTACTGATTGGTCATAATATTTCATACGTCGAGTGTAGGCATCTTCTTCAGTCTCTTCGCCAGTATACCGATATGTTGGAGTTGGCACCAATAGCTTGTTGAAGTCGATGGCGGCACCTATGCGGTTGTATGAGTCAATGTCATACCAAAAGCCAGCACCTATTTTGAGGTTGGCAGGCAAATATTCGTTGGTATTGCCATCATCGTAGGTTATTTTCGTACCAATGTTTGAAATGTTGACACCAAACATGAGGTTTGCCGATTGTTCGCGAGCAATACTGATTTTTTTGTTGTAGTAGAATGCTATGTCGGCAGCAAAGGCGTTGCCGGGCGAGTATGAGTCGTCTTCTTGCTGATAGCCAAGGTCAGAGTGAATAAAGCGCAGAGCTACTGAGCCCGACCAGTCGGTTGCCAAACGCAAGGCATAGGCTGCATCGATAGCAAATTCGCTGGGTTTGTATGTGCCTTGTTCGTTGCCTATTTCGTCGTAGAAGACAAGGTCGCCAAGCGAAAAGTAGCGTATTGATGCACTCACGTTGTTGCGCGAATCTATTTTATAGTAGCCTGCTAAATAAAACAGATTGATGTCGTTTACAAGTTTGCGGAGCCATGGTGTTATCGAAATTGAAACACCACTTTTCGAATCCATAAAGGCATATTTGGCTGGGTTCCAGTGCTGCGAATTGATATCTGGTGTAGTAGCTACACCTACATCGCCCATACCTGTACCACGAGCTTCAGGGGCAATGTTGAGCATTTGTACTGATGATGGTATGGGATTATATTCTGATTGTGCATTGGCACTAAAAAACAAGCCAAGGGTTGCTCCCAAGACTATTGTTGTTGCTAA
>CAJONN010000110.1 GCA_905235955.1 uncultured Marinilabiliaceae bacterium | reverse complement strand
TTAAAATCGTTTAGCGAAGCGAAGATAATTTTTAGCGGAGTGGCAACAGCGACGAGTTCTTTTTGTTACTTTTTCTTGCGGAAAGAAAAAGTAAAAGATTAATGAAAAAGCCGTGTTTGGAAATTTGTTTGTAGTACATTTCTACTTGCGAAACTTGAGTAATATTGTGGAGGGCGCATAATTAGCAGGGGTTACGCTGCGCTCACCCCTGCCTGTATTCTTTCGTTCCTTCAGAGCTGCTTTACTTATGAAAGTTGAGTTGTCAGCGCAAAAAATTAGTAATTTTGCATACCAACAAACGCTAATATACAACATACAAATTGTTATAACATCGTGGCCGACAACGAAATAACATCAGAACAAAAGACTGTTTCAGCAGCCGCCTACATACTGCCCATAGGTTGGGTTGTGGCATACACTATTATAAGTATATTTGGCTTGAAAACTACTTTTAGTAGGTTCCATCTTAAGCAAGGTTTGGGGCTCAACCTTATGTTTATGTTGTTTTGGCTTTTGTTTCATCTTTTTCATGTATGGATATTGGTGCAGACAACAATGGTTGTCTACGTACTGATATTGATATATGCCATAGCAGGTGTGCAAGGTGGCAAGCGGCTCTATCTGCCTTTTGTGGGTAAGTTTTTCAGTAGCATATTTACCTTCATTGCATAAAAAACCGACTGACAGTTAGTATATTTGCACACTCAAAAAATCTCAACAATGACAAGGTTAGCATTGATATTTGCATTGCTCTGCACAAGTATAGTGTCGCTCTGCCAAAACTATGGCACACCCATAGCCGATGCTACCACCCGATTGCAACAACTGAAAGCGGCCAATGCCAATATTAGCACCATTAGCGCCAACTTTACCACCACCACTGTTACACCGCTACTTGTTGCACCACAACACGGCGCAGGCTTACTGACATATAGCAAAAGTGCTGACCGCCTTGCACTAAACTACACACAGCCTCAAGGCGATGCAATGATAATAGAACATGGCACAATATCAATAACATCGGCTGGCAAAACCATAACCTCAGGTGGTGGCTCTACCGAACATTTGCTAAGCATATTCAGAGCATGCCTCACTGGCAACTTCGACCAACTGACACAAAAATCAGACGTAGAATACTACCAGTCGGCAACACTCTTTAGCATAGTCATTAGGCCACACAATGCACGGATAAAGAAGTTTGTAAAGCAAATGACCTTGCGTTTTGACAACAGCAATACACTAAGCTTTATGCGCATTGATGCAGGCAATGGCGAAAGCACCGAATATGAATATACCAACCAGATAATAACAAGAAACACCGATATACAATGAACAACCTCTTTACTATAAAATCACAAGCAACTACAGATACTGACTCTACATTTACCATTTCAATAAACGGCAATCATCGTGTCTTTGGCGGACACTTTCCCGGCAATCCGGTTTTGCCCGGTGTAATGAGTATGCTCATAGTGCGCAAATGTGCCGAACAAATATTGGGCATAAAATCATACTTTGCTGCCGTAAAAGAGATAAAATATCTGCAGCCTATCATACCCAACGGTACCGATATTAGTGTGCACGTAAGTTGCGATGATAAAGTTGTTTCGGCTCACATAGACGATGCTGAAGGTAATGCTCTGATGAAGATGAAAGGCACATTGGCGTGATGGCTACTGCTGCCAACATCTCTCCTGATGAGTGCCGAAGTAGACTTGCGGCATTGCATTGCTGTGTGATATTGCCAACATACAACAATGCCAACACCATAACAAGCGTTGTAGAGAGCGCAAAGCAATGGTGCAATAGTGTCATTGTTATCAACGACGGCTCAACCGACAACACTCACAACATCTTGCAGCCACTACATGAGCAAAATATCATTACACTCATAGAATATCCTGACGGACAAAACCGAGGCAAGGGCTATGCACTCAAAACAGCCTTGTGCCAAGCCGCTCAGATGGGCTTCAGCAACGCCATAACAATGGACTCTGACGGTCAGCACTTTGCCTCAGACATACCTGCATTTGTTTGCGCTGCCGAAGAGAACCCAAACGCTATGATAATAGGCGCTCGCAACCTTACTGCTGATGGTATGCCCGGCAAAAACACCTTTGCCAACAAGTTTTCAAACTTTTGGTTCAAAGTAGAAACATTGCAAACCCTTGCCGATACACAGAGTGGCTACCGCTTATATCCGCTCAGTGTTATGCAAGGCATACGCTTTGTTACTCCCCGATATGAATTTGAAGTTGAGTCTATTGTTCGCTTAGCGTGGCGCTATGTGAAGGTGATGAACATACCCATCAATGTAGTCTATCCGCCCGATAGAGTTTCGCACTTCCGTCCTTTGCACGACTTCACTCGCATCTCGATACTCAACACCATATTGGTAATAATAGCATTGGTCTATTACTATCCCAAATGCTTTGCCAAGTGGATATATCGCACACTCATCTGCACCTCTGAAGATGCTTTGCATCTGGCTTGTGCTGTGGGGGTTGGCTCGCTTATTGGCACGTTGCCTATTTGGGGATTGCAAACAATAGTAGCATTGGCTACGGCTCATTGGCTACGGCTCAATAAGGTTATTGTTTTGGCATTTTCCAACGTAAGTTTGCCTCCAATCATACCCTTTGTGCTCTATGGTAGTTTGTACATTGGTGCACTAATAACTGGTAGCGAAGCACCAACCAACATAAGCAATTTGAGCCTCGAAAATATCGGTCAAACTACGTGGCAATATGTAGTGGGCGCAATACCATTTGCTATAATAACAGGTTTGCTGCTTGGCTCGATAGCATATATTATTATTAGAATTTTTAGAAAATAACTAACGTAGTATTTTTCAAGGTGAAAAAGCTTTTTGGCTCAATATATCAATACTTGTCAGAGCACAAAGCAGTGATGTGGATAGCACTCATAAGCAGCACTATAATGTTTGCTGTGTTTGCTGCGCGTGTGGAAGTTGATGAGAATATATCGAGCTTTTTCCCTTCAGAAAACAAACTTACCGACTTTGTGCTGAACAACATGAAGTCGACCGATAAAATAGTTCTGCTTATAGAGCCAGCTGCCGACACTGCTGATGTGTTTGCTGCCGTAGAGGCTTTGGCCGATTCGTTTCAGAAACTTTTGCCACCAGAAGTAGAACTTTCATATCTGTTTGATAGCCAAACTGAAACAGAACTGCCGCAATACGTCTTGTCGCACTTGCCGCTGCTACTTACTGAGGCCGACTATGCGCACCTCGACACACTTTGCACACCACAACAGATAGAACAAAGTATGCAAAACAACCGAAACTTATTGGCATCGCCATTGGGTTTTGGTCCGATAATAGAGGTGATACAAAGCGACCCAATAGGTATGTCGGGCAGTGCTATGCAAAAACTCCTCACACTGCGCCCTGACAACAATATAGGCGTGAGTGACGATGGCTACATGACAATAGGCAACAACGCTCTGATGTTTGCTGACTTGCCTCACAACTTTTCTGACACGGGCAACAACGCTACTGTAGTAAACATAGTCAGAGAACAAGCGCAGAGTGTAGGCGTAGCGTTTGGTACAAACATTTGGGCATACGGCGCACCCATTGTGGCGGTGAGCAACTCAGCATGCGTAAAAGCTGATGAGGTGCTTACAGTGAGCATTTCTATAGCACTTACAGCTCTGATAATCTTCCTTGTTTTTAGGCGAAAAAGAGCTGTGTTTTTGGTGATATTGCCAGTGATTTATGGCGCATTGTTTGCCTTTGCAGCAATAGGCGCATTGGGTTTGCAACTCTCGCTCATATCAGTTGGCACAGGTGCAATAGTGCTTGCCTTGGCTATGAGCTACTCTATACACATGCTCACCCACAGTTTGCACTCTGACGACATCAAAAGTTTGGTGGCAGAGATGACCTATCCGATGACGGTGGGCAGCATTACAACAATAGGTGCATTTGTTGGGCTGATATTTACCAACTCAAAAATATTGCAAGATTTGGGGCTTTTGGCTTCACTCGCATTGCTGGGCACATTGCTCTTCTGCCTCATATTTTTGCCTCATTTCTTATCGCCCGATAAAGAACAAAAACACAGTTTCAGTATGCGCCTAATAGAGCGTGTAGCAAACTATGACTATGTTGGCAATAAGTTGATAGTGTGTGCAATAGCTGTGCTCACTATTGTCGGTTTGTGCTTTTTTACTGATGTGAAATTCAATGCCGACATGAGTAGCCTCAACTACACTGGCGACACATGGATTGAGCAGTCGAGAAGCAAAATAGAGCAGCTACTCAACCCTTCTGCTGATACGCTACATCATACTACAATAGTAGTAACTGGCTCTACGCCTGATGAGTTGGCACACAATGGCGAACAACTTACACAGCAAGCTGCACAAATGCAAGGCGTAAGGAGTATAACATCGCTTGCACCATGGTTTTTGCAAACCGACTCAGCTAAGCAAGCAAAGCTAAACCGTTGGAGAGCTTTTTGGACACCACAACGCAAAGCTCAGGTGCAAGCTGATGTATATCAAGCTGCTACAGCCAACGGTTTTGCAGCCAACGCTTTTGAGCCATTTCTGAGCATAATAAACAATCAGCAAATGCCTTCAGTCAACAATCCGACCATTTTTAGCCAATATTTGTCAGAGGCTTGTGGCATTCAGATGCTTTACGTCAATATAGCTATCGATAATAGTAGCAAAGATTTGATAATGAGCCGTTTATCGCAGTGCGAAGGCGTTGTTGTGGCTGATATGGGATACTTCGTTCGCAAGGCTACAAATGGCATTGTTAGCAACTTCAACTTCATATTGGCACTAAGTTCGGTTCTGGTAGGTTTGGTGTTGTTGCTTTCGTATGGCAGGTTCGAACTTTTTGTGATGACCTTCATGCCAATGTGCATTAGTTGGGTTATCATATTAGGACTTATGGCACTCATTGGCATAGAGTTCAACGTAGTCAACATCATCTTGTCAACATTCATCTTTGGCGTTGGCGACGATTTTAGCATTTTCATAATGGACGGGCTCCTATCTCGTTACAAAGGCGAGAAAGATATGCTTGTATCGCACAAAATGGCAATAGCACTTTCAGCTATAGCTATAGTCATCGGACTTGGTGTGCAGGTTTTTGCTGAGCACCCCGCTTGCAAGTCGATAGGCTACCTTAGCATCTTCGGACTCATTGCCGTCATACTTACCTCGTATGTAGTTCAGCCCATATTGTTTCGCACCTTCATTAGCAAACCAGCTCAAAAAGGACAACCATACACATTGCTTAGTTTGGGGCGAGCCATTGTTTACTATGGCACATTCATAATAGGCTGCATTGTGGGGCAAGTCATAATGCTTCTCATCTTGATATTGCCATGTAAGTTGGCTACCAAAAAACTAATGGTGCACTATGTGCTCTATGGTTTTATGCACTTCTTCTATTATAAAATACAACTCTTCAGTGTCAGAATAAAAGACATTGGCACTGTTGACCTAAGCAAGCCATGCATTGTGGTGGCCAATCATCAGTCGTTTATCGACATTATCTACGTCTTATCGCTCTCGCCACGCATAGTTTGCGTTGCCAAATCGTGGGTAACAACATCGCCACTTTTTGGTTTGCTCATACGTTTTTGCGATTTCTACAACGCCGACGATGGCCATGCTGAGATGCTCACACACATACGTCAGTGCCTCGCCCACGGCTACTCCGTTGTGATATTCCCTGAAGGTACTCGCAGTGCCGACTGCCAAATACATCGCTTTCACAAAGGCGCATTTATGTTGTCGCAGCAACTTGGTATAAATATACAACCAATTGTAATATACGGCAATGGTATGATAGTATCGAAAAATCAGCCACTCAATATCAAAAGAGGTTGGATAGTAAACAAAGCCTTGCCAAGCATATCGGCTGATGAGGTGCAGAACACAGATGTAAGCACACTTACCAAACGCACCTGCACACTTATGCGTGCCGAATATGAAAAACTCAAACAAGAGTTTGATACCGACGACAATCCGTATTATCGCGAAGCTATATTGCATAGCTACGTCTATAAAGACAATAGTGAATATTGGCGCATCAGACTCTCGCTTGGCAACGCACAAACATTGCACGCCGAGCGCGAGAAACTCAACCTCTGACCAACTCTCTCTCTAACATATCTATGGTTGATGAAGTCGAGCCCTTCGCCTCCTTATAACTTTTTACTATCTTTGAATAAAATTTACTCTCTTTATGGCAGTATGTGATCGATGGCATTTTTTTGACATTTATCGCCCGAAATTTCATCTAAAAGGAATAAATTTGCATTCATTAAGATAAACGAGTATTTTGTTGTTATTCAGTTATTTAGATACCACTAATAT
>CAJONN010000109.1 GCA_905235955.1 uncultured Marinilabiliaceae bacterium | reverse complement strand
ACCTCTATCACGGCACAACAACATTTCGTGGAGTATTCCAAAACGATGTGCTCGACATAGTAAAACGTGAGCGTGATTTTATTGATAGTGAGGATGTTGTGCACAGAGTAAACGGCAATATCTTCCCCGAATATTATTTGATACGCGTAAACCAATTCAACGAAGTAGCTACAACACCAATAGAGGAGTGGATAGACTTCTTGAAACAAGGACAGATAAAACGCGACACCCAGACACCCGGCTTACAAGAGGCGCGTGAGAAGTTGTGTGTAGCCCGCATGAGTGAGAAAGAGCGCCAAGAATATTATGCCCACTTAGACGCCTTAGCCACCCAAAACGACACAATAGAGAATTACAAAAGTGAAGGGCGAGCTGAAGGACGCAAGGAAGGTTTAGCGAAGGTTTAGCCGAAGGCGAAGCAATAGGCTTGGAAAAAGGCGAAGCAATAGGCATAGAGAAAGGACGTACCGAAGGCGAACGCCAAAAGACGCTTGAAATAGCCAAGAGTATGAAAGCCGATGGCTTACCATTGGATACAATTGTGAGATATACTGGTCTGTCAGAAGAAGAGATAGAAGCTATGTAATGCGCAGATAGTGAGTGCGCTAAAGTTTTTGCGATATCTCTTCCAAGCAATCAAAGACACGTTAGTTCATCAAGGCTTCGGCTGGTAGCTCTACGCTAAATGTGCGTTCGGGCTCTATTCTGATGGCATATTTATAGTCAAAATATTGCGCCAATGCATTTAGCTTGCAGTTGCTAATGGGTACTTTGGAGTCGAAGCCTGCGTATGTTTGGGCACTTTCGGCTGTTAAGAATGTAGCTATAACGTTGCCTATCAGTGTCTTGCCAAATACCATATCTTTTTTCTCTATTATTTGCCCATCGGCAGGTAGGTTGCCAATAAAGTATACGGTTTTATTTTTCAATATCTGCGATGCTTCAGCCACTGATGTTTTGCCTTTTTTGAGCGATGTGAGCACACCAAACGCATCGAAGAGTGTGGCTTGTGCTGTGAGGTCTTGGCGCGTAATGTCGAACGAAGCGGTTGAAACGCTATGTAGGCTCATGCCCTCAACATCGTTCCAAATGGCAAAGTTGACAGCCGTGCCCAAATAGTCTTCTACATACCTAAAATCTACGTTGGGATACTCAGATCTGTTGACCTTGAGCCAAGCTGCTAAGGCATCGTTGGTGAGGAATACGTGTAGCACATCGTTGAAGCCTGCTTTGCCATCGGCTACTATTATTGCCACTTTTGAGTCGGCATGCTTGAAGAATTCGAGTTTTTCTATTGTTACGTTTGATTGCATTGCTTTTCTTTTTTTTGGGGGGGGATTATTGTCCGCCAAGTCGGCTAAAAAACACGAGCACATCGTCCCACGTTTTGAACGGATCTTGCCCAAAGTGAATATATGTGCCCATAAAGTCTTTTGCGCCATTCACTTCGCGGTCGTCGATGAGGTAGTCGCCGTAGCTAAGGTTTTTGTGGTGCGAAATGATGAGCCGTCTGAACGATCCAACGCCTAAATGACGTTGCACCCATAGCAGTTTGTCGCTCCATGCTGTAGGGTTGCTAAATGGTGCGCTCGACAAGATGTAGGTGTCGTATATGAGCGATAGTTGCCTAAATGCTTTTACGGCGCTTGGCAGTGGCTCGAGGTTGGCAAAATATCCGGGTGCGTCGTATAAGTGCCCTTCATACTCTTTGAGTTGTTCGTCGGTGAGGTGTCGGTAGCCGTTTTTGTAGTCGGCAAGTGTATCGTCGAGGTCGATGTAGAGAATGGGTTTTTGCTTGTTGTTTTGCTTGTCGTCAATCCATGTAACAATGGGTATTACAGAGTTGATGAGTATGTGGTCGTTGAGCCTATGCTCGCCATCGAAGGGTATGGCGTTGATGTAGTGCGCTTCGAATATGGGCTTGGTGTGCACTATGGGGTCTTTGTCGCCAAAGAGACCATATACGTGTGTGCGGCGTTCCTCTTCGTCAACGGCCGAGAAGCATTGTTGCGCCACTTCTCTGAACTCTTCAACAAGGTCTTGCGTCATCCAAAATTCAGTTTCTCCGTCTTGGCGTGGGTTGAGCCATTTTTGCTTACCCATGGCGTGGAGTGTTTTGAATGTTTCAGCTATTTGAAATGCTGGGTTGACCAATATGCGGTCGAAGCCATATAGTTGCTCGGCAAACATGCCACCCATTGATGTGCCTATAATAAGGTCGGGTTTTTCAGTGTTGCAAATGTTGTGTAGCAGTTCTATGGCAGCTTTGGCACTCAGTGGCAAGTCGGGCGAAATGATGGTGGCAGCAGGCATTAGTTGCCTTAGGCTTTTGGCTGTGCCACTGGCTCCTGATGAGGCGAAGCCATGTACGTAGAGTATTTTTTTACCCTCCATCAGTGTGGGGTATTGCGTAAACTGTGCCTCCATTGTTGTTTTCTTCTAAAAATCTTTTTTCTCTTCTTCTGCTTCAGCAAATGCCCGTGCTGCTCCTACTACACATAGTGGAGCAACAAACAGAGCTATAGCTAGTCCGACAAATGGCAACAACTTAGTAAGTGTATATGGTAGTCCGATGGCAGTTATCAGTCCTTTGTGTCGGCTGGCAAAACTAATGCTTCCTTTTGCATTGAGCCCCAGTACCTCCATAGAGTAGTCGGCCATTGAGAAGCCAAGGAAGAATGAGTCTGTCAAAAATATTAGCAAGGTTGCTATTAAGCTCATTCCGGGTATGAATATTCCCGGTATTATCAGCAAAATACCAACCAATATGGTTATGATTATTTGCAATGCAAGGTTGCGCACCACAATGTAGCAGCTACGCACAATGTTTTTGCACATTAGGGCAAGCGAAAACTCAAATTTGCGTTGTGTGATGATTGATATGCTTTTTTCTGCCAAAAAACTAAATAGCGGACTTAGCACAATAAGTATAATGTAGAACGACATCATTAGCGCTATGACTGCAGAAAATAGCGTTGAAATGAAAAACCAAATTTTTGAACCAACTCCTTGCCAAATGCTTGTATTTTCAAAGCTTAATAGGTTTGAAAATGCCATCTGAGTGATGGCGTCAATGACAAATGCTGAGAGTTTAAAGTTTGCTATAGCAACAAATACCAGTATTATCAGAATAAAAGCATAGTAGCGCAACAGGTGATGTTGCAGCATAAATTTTGGCGCAGAGGCTACATATTGCAGTCCGCTGGCAAAGTTGTTTAGTTCTGTTCTGATGTGCATAATTGTTGCGTTTTTTGGGTATCAGAGTGCTTGCATGTCGTGCAGTTTGCGGTAGTAGCCGTTGAGGGCTATTAGCTCTTCGTGTGTGCCTCGCTCTACAATTTTGCCTTCGTGGAATACGCAGATGAGGTCAGCATTTTTTATGGTGCTAAGTCGGTGTGCTACTACAAGCGAGGTGCGGTTTGCCATCAGGTTTTCGAGGGCGTTTTGCACAAGTCGCTCGCTCTCTGTGTCGAGTGCCGATGTTGCTTCGTCAAGTATCAGTATGTCAGGGTTTTTGAGCACTGCGCGTGCAATGCTTATGCGTTGTCGTTGTCCGCCAGATAGTTTCGAGCCACGGTCGCCAATGATGGTTTGGTAGCCGTTTTCGCTTGCCATGATAAAGTCATGAGCATTTGCCACACGAGCGGCCAATTCTACTTGTTCTGGTGTAGCATTGTCGACACCAAAAGCTATGTTGTTGTAGATGGTGTCGTTGAAGAGCATTGCCTCTTGGTTTACGTTGCCCATGAGGCCGCGCAAGTCGTGTAGGCGATAGTTTTTGATGTTGATGTTGTCTATCAATATTTCGCCTTGCTTTATGTCCCAAAAACGTGGCAAGAGGTCAACAAAGGTTGATTTGCCTGAGCCGCTTTGCCCTACCAAAGCTATCATTTTGCCCTTTGGAATGGTGAGCGAAACGTTTTTGAGCACATCTATTTCGCCGTTGTATGAGAATGTAACGTTGCGATATTCTATGCCGCTTTGCAAATGCTCTATTTGTTGTCCGTTGGCATTTTCAAAAATCTTATCGTCGGCAAGTAATATTTTGTCTATTCGTTCCATTGCTGCCATACCTTTTTGTATGCTGTAGAGTGCTGTAGAGAAGGCTTTGGCTGGGTTTATTATTTGGTAGAAAATGCCCAAATATGCCAAAAACGATGCAACTGATAGCGAGTTGTCGCCACTCAAGATGAGCGAACCACCAAACCATACTACTACTATAACTACCACAGTACCAAGTATTTCGCTTACAGGATGGGCAAGGTCGCGGCGGCGCGAGAGGCGTTTGGCAATGTTGCAATAGGCTTGGGCTTCGTCGCCGTAGCGTTTGTTGATGCGCCCCTCAGCATTGAAGGCTTTCACTACACGCAGTCCGGTCATTGTCTCCTCCAAAATACCCATTAGTTCGCCCATTTTGTTTTGTCCCTCCATCGACTGTTTTTTGAGCGATTTGCCTATGCGCCCAATGATGGTGCCTGCTACTGGCAACAAGATGAAGGCAAAGAGTGTGAGTTGTATGCTCATGAAAAACATAGCTACAAGGTATACTATGATGAGTATGGGGTTTTTGAGAAACATATCGATAGACGACATTACTGAGCCTTCAACCTCAGCCACATCGCCTGTAGCACGTTGCATTATGTCGCCTTTGCGCTCGTTGCTGAAGAAGCCTATGGGCAACGATACTATTTTGGCAAAAATCTGTTTGCGCATATCGCGCACAATGTTGTTGCGTAGTCCGACGCTTGTATACGATGAGAGGTATGCTGTGCCACACTTTACTGTGGTGGCTATTACCATAAAAAGCCCCGAGAAGAGTAGGGCATAGCCCGGACCAAAGTCGTTCTTGATGATGGTGATGTAGAAATAAAAGTTGTTTTTCAGCACATCTAAGTCAAGAGACCAATCCATAAGTGTGCTTACCTCGTTGCTTTGTTCAAAGATGATTTCAAGCACCGGAATGATAAATGCCATTGAAACAACCGAAAAGGCTGCCGATATGATGTTGAACAAAAAGGTAAGAAATACCACAAACCAATATGGTTTTATGTATCGGCTTATGACCTGAAAAAAGTATTTCATTTTGTGGTGTTTAGATAAAATATGCCCCACATTGTTGTTGGGGCATATTTCAGAGTGTTGTTTATGCTTTGTATATACCTGTGTATGTTTGCGGAGTTATGGCACGTAGCTCAGCTTTTACAGCTTCGCTTACGTTGAGTGTTTCGATGAATGCAGCTATTGAGTTGGCATCTATCTTGGTGTTGGTTCGGGTCAGTTCTTTGAGTGTTTCGTATGGGTTGGGGTAGCCTTCGCGGCGCAATATGGTTTGTATGCCTTCAGCTACTACAGCCCAGTTGTTTTCAAGGTCGCGAGCAATGGCAGCTTCGTTGAGCAACACTTTTGATAGGCCTTTCATTACTGATTTTATTGATATAATAGTATGAGCCACAGGTACGCCTACATTGCGTAGTACGGTAGAGTCAGTAAGGTCGCGTTGCAAGCGGCTCACGGGCAGTTTGGCTGCCAAGTGTTCGAGTATGGCGTTTGAGATGCCCAGATTGCCTTCAGCATTTTCGTAGTCGATGGGGTTTACTTTGTGAGGCATTGCGCTCGAACCAACTTCGCCTTTCTTTATCTTCTGCTTGAAATATTCCATCATTATATACATCCAGAAGTCGCGACAGAGGTCGATCAGCACGACGTTGACGCGTTTCAGTGCATCGAATACAGCGCTGAGGTTGTCGTAGTTTGAAATTTGTGTGGTGTATTGCTCGCGCTCTAAGCCAAGTTTGTTGCCCACAAAGCTATTGCCAAAGTTAGTCCAGTCGATGCTGGGGAATGCTACGTTGTGTGCGTTGAAGTTGCCTGTAGCGCCACCAAACTTAGCTGGTATGGGCAGTTTCTTTAGCGCATCGAGTTGTACTTGTAAGCGACTGACAAACACTTTTATCTCTTTGCCAAGCCTTGTTGGCGATGCGGGCTGTCCGTGTGTTTTGGCAAGCATCGGGATCTCTTTCCATTCGGTAGCGAGGCGGTCGAGTTCAGCTATCAATGCTTCTAACTCGGGGTAGTATACGTTGGTCAAAGCCTCTTTGAGCGATAGAGGTACTGAGGTGTTGTTGATGTCTTGCGAAGTGAGTCCGAAGTGTATAAACTCTTTGTATTGCTGCAAGTTGAGCTTGTCGAACTGTTCTTTGATGAAATATTCAACAGCCTTTACATCATGATTGGTTATGGCTTCAATATCTTTGATGCGTTGTGCTTCGGTGGGTGTGATGTTGCGATAGATGCCACGCAATGTGTCAAAAATGTTGTGGTCGATGCTCTGAAGCTGTGGCAATGGCAACTCGCAAAGTGCTATAAAATATTCTATTTCAACTCTTACACGATATTTTATCAGGGCGTATTCAGAAAAATATTCACCCAATACATCTACTTTGTTTCTATATCTGCCGTCGATAGGAGAGATGGCAGTAAGTGCTTGAAGTTCCATGATATTTTTAAGGTTGTTGTATCTCTATTTTTTTATGTGCCAAATATACAACATATTTTGCAACTATGAAAAAATAGGTGGTTATCACGGCTTTTGTTTTATTATCAGCTCATGTTTCGCAATGGGAATAAGCCCTGAGAATGGGCGAAAGAAATACACCCAACAAATAGCCTTCCGACAATAAGCACGGAACTCGATTTTCACCTCGCGGTTGTCGCCTTTGGCACGGAGCGTAAAGAAAATTATCGTAGCGAAGCGTTAAAAACGATTTTCTGT
>CAJONN010000108.1 GCA_905235955.1 uncultured Marinilabiliaceae bacterium | reverse complement strand
ATTAGGAATATTGATGAATACAAGGTGGAATAGATGAACAAAAAACATTCATTTTCGTTAATTCTTCGTAAAATAGAGAGATAATAATAACATTGAGGGTGGTTTTTTAATAAACTTGCACCGTTTTTCAGCTCTTGAAAGTTGTAAAACATAATTGTGTAGAGTTCTAAACAACTATTTTACATTTGATAAATGTTGCTCAACAATCTATTTGATGCTATCAACGGGCAAACCGTTTTTGCGCCCGACTATTTGTCGATATGGTTTCTATCCATTGTGACGCTTATTTTCTTAATAGGAGCATGGTATGGCAAAGGCTATTTGGCTCATTACGACCAACGTAGAGGTCAGATATGGCTACATTGGACATCGTATACGCTTACGTTTGTTGGTATGTTGGTGCTTATGTGCACTCGCAACCTAATTGTCTTTTTGCTTGGTTGGGAACTGATGGCTATTGGTTCGTTCTTTGCCGTTATTTTTGAAAACGAAAAGCCTCTTGTACTAAAATCTGGTCTCAACTATTTCATTCAGAGTCACATAGCTGTATTGCTTATTACTGCAGCTTTTTGCCGAGTATATGCCATTACTGGATCACTCGACTTCGATGGCGTTAAGCTCTATTTGTCAGAAGCAAGTCAGAAAGAGATTTTTCTGTTTATGCTATCTTTGGTTGCTGGCTTTGGTTTTAAGGCTGGCATTGTGCCGTTTCACTCGTGGTTGCCTCATGCACATCCTGCAGCACCTTCGCATGTGTCGGGCGTTATGTCGGGCGTTATTGTAAAGGCTGGCATCTATGGCATTGTGCGTTTTGCTTCGCTTATGAGCAGTATGCAAACGCAGCTTGGCATTACTGTACTTGTGTTGGGCGCAGTGAGCGGATTGTATGGCATTGTGAATGCGGCTGTGCATCGCGACTTTAAGCGTATGCTCGCCTATTGCACCATTGAAAATATTGGTATAATAAGTATGGGCATTGGTGTCGGACTTATTGGCATTGGCACTGAGAATGCTCTGATAGCTACTTTGGGCTTTGCTGGTGCATTGCTTCATACACTCAATCATGCTCTTTTCAAGGCATTGCTCTTCTTTGGCGCTGGCAATGTTTATGTTTCAACGCATACACGCAATATGGAGGAGCTTGGCGGACTGATAAAGCAGATGCCACAAACAGCGTTTATCTTCCTTATTGGCTCTATTGCTATTGGTGGTTTACCTCCGCTTAGTGGCTTTATTTCAGAGTTTGTTATCTATGGCGGTTTTTTGCATGGACTGAATACCAATGGCTTAGTTGTGCCCGTGCTGATGATACTCTCTGGCATAGCCTTGGCCATAATTGGTGGCATTTCGATGCTTACTTTTACCAAAAGTTTTGGCGTTATATTTTTGGGCACACCACGCACTCAGTTGCATTTGTTGCCACAAGAGGTAAATAAGCAGATGCTATGGCCTGCATACGCATTGCTTGTACCAATAGCCATCGTAACACTCTTTTCAACAACGTTTTTTGACATCACAACACAAATAGCTGAACTTACTTTCAATATAGAAATAGGCGCAACTTCAGCCGGAAGCATTGCAGGTTTTTCTGAAACTATTGGCAAAGTAACATTAGGTTCAGTTCTTTTTGCAATAATAATAGCTATAGTGGTTGGCATTCGATTCAAAATGGTACAAAATCTACCTTCGCACGTGAGCAATACGTGGGGCTGCGGCTATGCCAATCCGATCAAAGGCATACAATATACAAGCAAATCGTTTGCTCATACGTTGGCATCTCTGTTTCGAAGCATATTGCCTACAAGCAACAGATTTGCAGCACTAACCGCCGAAGAGGTTTTCCCCAAAGACCGCAGCCACGTCAGCTTCGATTCTGATGTGTGCGAAAAACGCATAATTGCTCCAATTGTTGGCTCGATAGAACACAGTTTGAGCAAATTGCAATTTGTGCAAAATGGTAATTTGCAACGCTATATTGTCTATGGTTTGGGCTACATATTGTTGCTGGTAGCTATAGCTTTGCTTTATTAATTCCTCAGAAAAACAACTCAGAGAACTTACAACTCACAATATGATTAGTTTTGTTTTGATACTCATAGCAAGCCTATTTTTTACGGGCATTGTAATCAGAGTAAAAAGCTTGACACAAGGACGCAAAGGTCCGGTATTGTTGCAACCTATCTACGATATTTGGCGCTTGCTGCGCAAAGGTGCAGTGTTTAGTAGCACCAGCAGTGCAATATTTCAGTGGGCACCATCGGTCTATTTTGCTTCAGTGCTAATGGCAATGTGTGTAGTTCCGCTATGTGGCACACAAGGCTTAGTGTCGTTTGAGGCCGACTTTATTTTCTTTGCCTACGTTTTGTCGACAGGCAAATTCTTTAGCATAATAGGTGCGCTCGATACAGGTAGCTCGTTTGAAGGTATGGGTGCTAGCCGAGAAGCACTCTTCTCAATGCTTGCCGAACCTGCATTTTTTGCACTTATAGGCACATTAGGATTGCTCACCGGGTACACTTCGTTTGCTGATATATTTGCAACATTCCACTTCGGTAGCTACACCTCGTATGCCTTTGCAGGCATTGCAGCCTTTGTGCTCCTGATGATTTGCATGATAGAAAATAGTCGCATGCCTGTTGACGACCCTAAAACTCACCTCGAGCTCACCATGATACATGAAGTAATGGTGCTCGACAATTCAGGCTTCGATATGGGACTGATAATGCAAGCTACCAACATGAAATTTGCTATGTATAGCGCACTTATAGCCAACCTCTTTATTGGCGGACTATCTTTGAGTTGGTCTATAGCTGCATTCTTTGGCATCGAAATAGTGTGTGCTATCAGTGTCGGACTTATCGAGTCGTTTATGGCACGCTACCGAATGAGCCACAATGCGCAGTTTATCTTGGTGCTGACCTCGTTGGCGCTACTAATGTTTTTTGGTGTAATGGCTAATACAGGCCGACTCTGAATGGTTGAACAATAAAAAAAGAAGAAAATGACAGATATACTTCTGATAATATTTTCGATAACGCTATTCTACATAGCCATAGCCAATAGGCTAATGACCTACGTAAACACACTCACATTGCAAGGATTGCTCATTTGTGGCATAGCCATATTATCGTTGCAAGAGATGAATATTATCAATTTAGGAACCATACTCTTAGAAACTTTGGTTGTAAAAGCCATTGCCATACCAATGTTTATTAGGCACGTGATAAAACACAACGGCATTACTCGCGAAACCGAACCTAGCGTGCCATATTTTGTGTCGCTATTGGTAGTTACAGCCATAGTAGTAGCTACATTCCTCATAGCACAAAGTAGTGTCGGACAAGGAGTCAACAAAACATTCTTTGTTGTAGCACTTTCAACCATTCTGAGTGCCCTATACCTAATAGCTACACGCCGCAAAGTAATAACCCACGTTATATGTTACGTGATAGTTGAAAATGGCGCATTCATATTGTCATTGTCGCAAGGCAACGAAATGCCTCTGATGGTCAATTTGGGTGTATTGCTCGATGTGTTTGTAAGCGTATTCTTGCTGGGCATTTTCATCAACAAAGTAGGCGACGTAACAGGCGATGGCGATGTGTCGCACCTCAATCAACTCAAAGACTAATACATACAGAGAAAGAAAATGACTATAATATACCTCATAGCAGCCTTAGCAACCAGCTTTCTGCAATTTGTAGTTCGCAACCAACGCCTAAGCAGTGTCATATCAACACTGTTTGTGCTTTTGCAAATGTTGTTTACTGCATACGCCGTGTCGAAATATGGTACAACAGAATCTGACTATTTCCGCTTCGACGGACTTGCTGTAATAATGTTGCTTACACTTGCCCTAATAACAATAGCAGCTTTTGTCCATTCAAGCCAATATATAGGCTTTACCGACACTGAAACACATGGGCGTGTAAGAGCACAATATCGGGGTGCAATGCAAATGCTCACATTGGCACTTACCATTGCCTACATATCAGTGCATATAGCGCTCACTTGGGTTTTTGTTGAAATAACCACACTTAGCGCATCGGCACTTATCTTTTATAGGCGCAAAGCAGGCTCTATCGAGGCTACATGGAAATATGTGTTTGCCTGCTCAGTAAGCCTTGTGTTTGTATATGTTGGCATACTCTTCTTCTCTATAGCTATGGGTAGCAATGCTGAAGCCGGACTCACCATTGATAATATCAGTGCCAACAGTGCTACCATCGATGCTTTTTGGCTCAAAATGGCTTTCATATTCATCTTTGTGGGCTATTCGGCCAAAGCTGGTTTGGTGCCAATGTTTACAGCCGGCATCGATGCCAAAGACAAGGCTCCAACTCCAGCAGCCGCACTTATGTCAAGTGTGCTGATGAATGCTGGTTTTGTTGGTTTCTATCGCATCTATGCCATTGTAGCCCACACTGATGTGAAGCATTGGGCTGACATAGTACTACTCTTGACGGGTATTGTTTCAATACTAATGGCAGCTGTATATTTGGTAAAGGTTGACAATGTGAAACGTCTGTTTGCCTATTCGAGCGTAGAACATATAGGTGTAGTTGTTATTGGTATAGCAATGGGCGGTGTTGGCGTATATGCTGCTGTGCTCCATTTAGTGCTCCACTCACTTGTCAAAGCCTCTATTTTTATGCATATCGGACAATTATATCGTATCTATCGGAGCAAAATGATAAGTTGCATGGGCAAATATTTCAACACATCAGGCATTGGTGGCACATTTCTCATTGTAGCCATGCTTTGCATCACAGCTATGCCGCCATCAGGTATGTTTATGACTGAGTTGATGATTTTCCGCTCTATGATAGATGCAAGCCAATGGGCAGTGCTCATCGCAACAATGATATTGCTCACCATAATAGTTTGGGCTATTGGCAGAGATATGTTCTCTATATTGTTCCTTAGCTCATCTTCGCCCGATAGCCGACGTCCCAACATTGTGAGCATACCGCCATTAGAACTAATAATGCAAGTACTTCTTATTGCAACAAGCATTTGGCTTGGCTATGCAGCACCAAGTTTTGTTGTTGAACTTATCAACAATGCTGCAGAATTAGTTGTGGCATAAACTTCTGATTTACAGAAATGAAGAAAGGTCGAGCTATTTAATTAATCATAGTCACCACTAAAAAAATCCACTTTTTTGATAATATATGAGCTGCTTCATTGTGGGGCAGCTTTTTTTGTTGACTTACAGTCCATTCCAGATTTATGCCAATGCTATCAATAAGTATCAGAAGAACAATAAAAATTGATAAATTTGCATTGTAGCAAATGAACAACACCATGCAAACGCTCAAAAATATACCCATCGGAGTTCAAGATTTCGAGTCGCTGATACACGATGATTATCTTTATGTAGATAAAACGGAGTTGATTTACCGTCTTATTACAACAGGTCGATATTATTTTCTCTCGCGCCCACGCCGTTTTGGTAAAAGTCTGTTAATAAGCACATTGAAAGCATTTTTTCTTGGTAAAAAGGAGCTTTTTCACGGACTTGCGATAGAAAATCTTGCCAAAGAGTGGGTTGAATATCCAGTTTTGCATTTGGATTTGAACACCGAGAAGTACGACAGAAAGGAAGTCCTTGAAAATGTGCTAAATGAGAATTTGGTTGAGTGGGAAAAACTCTATGGCAGAAACGAGGCGGAGATCGGTTTGGGGAGGCGTTTCAATGGCGTTATCCGTCGTGCTTGCGAAAAGACTGGTCGTCGTGTGGTGATTCTGGTTGATGAATACGACAAACCAATGCTACAAGCCATTGGAAATAAGGAACTTCAGGATGAATATCGCGCTACACTAAAAGGTTTTTATGGCGCTCTCAAAAGCCAAGATGCAAGCATCAAATTTGCGCTGCTCACCGGAGTGACGAAATTTGGCAAAGTGAGCGTATTTAGCGACCTCAACAACCTTGAAGATATTTCGATGAATGCCGATTACTACAACATTTGTGGTATCGACACTGCGGCGTTGAATGGTGTTCTTCGTCCGTATGTTGAGCGGTTGGCGGAGGAACAGCAAAAAAGCATCGATGAGACTTATGCAGAACTAAAAAAACGCTACGATGGCTATCATTTCACATATAATACGGATGGAATGTATAATCCGTTTAGCGTGCTCAATACGCTGAAAAACAGAACGTTTGGCAGTTATTGGTTCGAAACCGGCACACCATCGTATCTTGTTGAGTTGCTGAAAATGCACAACTATAGACTCGAAGATATGGTTACGGAAGAGGTCGATTCGGATTTGCTAAATTCCATCGATTCCACCTCGACCGACCCAATTCCAGTGATTTTTCAGAGCGGTTATCTGACAATAAAAGGTTACGACCCAGAGTTTGGACTTTATAAACTTGGTTTCCCTGA
>CAJONN010000107.1 GCA_905235955.1 uncultured Marinilabiliaceae bacterium | reverse complement strand
TGGCAACAGCGACGAGTTCTTTTTGTTACTTTTTATTTCGCTACGCTCAATCATCGTTGAGTCTGTCGGCACAGAAAAAGTAAAATTAATGGGAAGGTCGTATATAGGGACTTATTTGCAGTACATTCCTAACTTGCGGAACTTGAGTTGTTTTCAAAAGAATAAATAGGTTATTTTTTCTAATTAATCATATTATTAACCCACAAAAGAGAAAAAAATAACGCTCAGATATACAACATATTATTGCACCAATCCAGCCTCTTTTTCTATTTCTACTAATAGTGCGAGCAACTCCTTCATGGTGTCTATTCCAATGGGTTGCATCTGCAGCTTGTCTTTAACCTCTTTGAGCTTAGCTCTACGCGAATTGTGCTGAAACCAATTTATTATGGCTGTGAATATTGGCGACTGATAAAATGCTGATTCTTTGTCAGATACAAAATAGAGAAACAGCTGCTTGTTTTTGAAAACTATGCGTTCTATACCCAGTCGCTGTGCCGCCAAACGTATTTTTACAACATTGAGCAACTCTTCGCTCGAAGATGGCATCGGACCAAAACGGTCGATTACCTGAGTACGAAAAACGTCGATTTGTGCTTCATCGGTGATATTGTCGAGTTCGCGATAGAGGCGCATACGCTCCGATATGCTGCTCACATATTCTTCTGGGAAGATAATTTCTTCATCGGTTTCTACTGATGTATCGGCTACAAACTGGTAGTTAACCTCAGTACTTACCTCCTGATTTTCAAATAGTTGTTTATACTCATTTTGTTTCAGTTCAATAAGTGCTTCTGTCAATATTTTCTGATAAGTTTCATAGCCTATATCGCTTATAAATCCGCTTTGTTCAGCTCCAAGCACATCGCCCGTACCTCTGATATCGAGGTCTTGCATAGCTATTGAGAATCCACTACCAAGGTCAGAAAATTCTTCTATGATGCGTAGTCGGCGACGAGCTTCAGGTGTCAGCACGCTTAGCGGTGGCGCAAAGAGGTAGCAATAGGCTTTTTTGTTGCTACGCCCCACTCGTCCGCGCAACTGATGTAGCTCGCTTAGGCCAAACTGATGCGCATTGTTTACTATTATGGTGTTGGCGTTTGGTATGTCGAGGCCACTCTCTATTATTGTTGTTGCCAAAAGCACATCGTAGTCGCCATTGATGAAGTCGAGCATAATGCTTTCAAGCTGCTGACCGTCCATCTGACCGTGCGCCACTATGGTTTTTACATCGGGCAAAAGGCGATTGACTATATGTTGCAACTCATAGAGATGTTGTATGCGGTTGTTGATGAAGAATACTTGTCCGCCCCTATCTATTTCGTTGCTTATTGCTGTCCGAATGGCATCTTCACTAAATGTTCGTACCTCAGTAACAATAGGTTGGCGATTGGATGGTGGTGTGCTTAGTACGCTCAAATCGCGAGCGCCCATAAGCGAAAATTGCAATGTGCGCGGTATGGGTGTGGCCGATAGTGTAAGCGTGTCGACATTGACTTTGAGGGTGCGCAGTTTTTCTTTTACCCCAACACCAAAACGTTGTTCTTCATCGATAATAAGCAGACCTAAGTCTTTGAATTTTATACTATTACCTATTATTTTATGTGTGCCAATAATTATATTTACTTCGCCACTCTCTATCTGTGCTATCACGTTGCGTGCTTCGCTTGTTTTGCGTAGTCGACTCAGATACTCCACTTTGCAAGGCAATCCTTTGAGGCGCTGACTAAATGTGTTGTAGTGCTGAAAAGCGAGCACTGTAGTTGGCACCAAAACAGCCACTTGTTTGTTGTCGCATACGGCTTTGAATGCGGCACGGATGGCAAGTTCGGTTTTACCAAATCCTACGTCGCCACACACGAGGCGGTCCATTGGTTCTGCCTTTTCCATATCGGCTTTGATTGCCTGATTGGCTTTATATTGGTCTGGCGTATCTTCATAGAGAAATGAAGCTTCGAGTTCGCTCTGCAAGAAACTATCGGGCGAGAATGCGAATCCCTCCTCTTCTTTGCGCTTGGCATAGAGTGCAATAAGTTCTTTGGCTATGTCTTTCACATGACCTTTGGTGCGCTCTTTGAGTTTGCTCCAAGCTGCTGTGCCCAATTTGTTTATTTTAGGCTCTACACCCTCTTTACCTCTATATTTGCTTATTTTATGTAGCGATTGCACATTGACCAGCAATGTATCGTTGTCTTTAAACGTAAGCCTGATGGCTTCAAACGTTTTTCCGTTGGTAGATGTAGTGGTTACCAGTCCGCCAAATACGCCTATACCATGGTCTACATGCACCACATAGTCGCCAATGTTGAGCATGCTGAGTTCGCGCAATGTTATAGTTTGCTGTGCGGTGCGCATTTTGTCGTTGCGCAAACTATATTTGTGATATCGCTCAAAAATCTGATGGTCGGTATAGAGGCATATCTGCGCTTGTGTGTCGACGAAGCCAGCATGCAACGTAAAATTGAATGTGCCGTAACGTAGTTTGCGTTTGCGTTCTTTGAGTATGTCGTTGATGCGCTCTATTTGTCGCGAATTGTCGGCTAATATGTAAACCGTGTAACCACTTTCGTTTTTGAAATATATATCATCTGATAAGAGGTCGAAGTTTTTCTTAAATATGGGTTGCGACAAGATGCCCATTGAAAGTATCTCAGCGTTGTCAATCTTTTTTTCTGTAACAGATAAATATTTATTTTTCAACGATTTAAACCATTCATCAGCGTTGCAAAAATGGTCTTTTTTCACACTTCGGCCTTCATCGTCAATGCCCTCTTTTATGTTGTCAACATATCGGTTCATTATGTCGACCATATATTGCGGCTCTTCTATCCAAACGCCACAATCAGTGGGCAATATGGCCGATAGTGGCATCAGTTCGCCACTTTCAGTTTGTTCTAAGTTGGGCACTATTACAATATTGTCAACTTTGTCAGTAGATAGCTGAGTATCAAGCTCAAAGAGACGAATAGAGTCGACCTCATCGCCAAAGAAGTCGATACGATAAGGCACATCGGCAGAGAATGAGAATACATCGACAATGCAACCTCTGACGGAGAACTGACCGGGTTGATATACAAAATCGGTGCGTGTAAAGCCGTTGTTGATAAGCATTTCGGTAAGAAACGATATGCTTATTTTTTCGTGACACGAAACAGATAGGCTATTGTCGGTCATTTGCTTTACGCTCACTGTTTTTTCGGTAAGTGCCTCTGGATAGGTAACAATGAATAGTCGATCTGTTGATGGTGCTACAAGGTGGCTAAGTGCTTCGGTGCGTAGCTGCATATTGCGCACATCGAAGGAGGTTGTTTCGGCACGATGCTTAAACGATGAAGGCAGCAAAAACACTGAATCTTCACCTACAAGTGTAGCCAAATCAAAATAGAGATATGGAGCATCTTCAGCCTCCGAACATACGTAAACACTGGTATTGCTACCGCCTGCCCACACTGATATGGCACGTGCCGATGCTGTAAGTCCTTTGAGTACCAAATGCGACACGTCGTCGTGCCAATAGTTGGCTATGCGTTTCATTCGGTTGTCGGCTGAATATATTTTTGCCAACGCTGGTGGAATGTTGTATCTCTTTTCCTGATTCATTGTTTATCTGTCAAATATATAAATGGACGTTCTATTAAATGCCTCAACATAATTAATAGTCCCACCCCCAAAAAGCAACAGAGGCTACCATTGGCAGCCTCTGGATATATTTTTCAATAATTGTTTATCAATAGAATTTGATGCGGTTGTCTTCAATGTCAACGTCAGCAACAAAAGAGCTTACTTGGAGGTTGAAGTTTTGGAACTGCTGCATATAAGCCACTTTAGCAGCTTCTAAGTCAGCCTCTTTGCTATCAACCGAAGTAACTTCAGCTACATAAACCGCATTGTTGCCTTTCAGAGCCTCTACTCTATCGCCTTTCTTAGTAGCAACTACAGCGCCCACAAGTTTTGGCTCATTGCCAGCACCACTTATTACGTTTGATGTAAAGGTAATGTGATTTGCTGTATCAACTTTGGCATTGTAGAGTTCAGCTATTTCGCTCAAGCTCTTGCCAGCAGCAGCTTTGGCTATGATGTCAGCTTTCTTCTCGTTGCGAATTTCACGTGAGAGAATAGGTTCCAACTCTTTTACGTCTGAATAACCCTTTTCTTGTTCTTTCACCAAAACGGCTACAACAAATTGGTCGTCAGTTTTAAACACGTCAGAAACATCGCCTACGTTGGCTTTGTATGCCCATTTTACTATTTCACGAGCTGAACGCAATGTGTTGATGCTATTGGCATTTTTGCGTATTGCATTGCCATAACGTTTAACAAGATTCAAGCTATCTATCTGTGCTTCAAACTGTTGTTTATCTTTAGCTACAATAGCAAAAGCATTAGCTTTACCAAACACTTCTTGCTGAGTGCGCGAGCTAAACTGAATAGTTTTTTCAATAGTAGCTACGCTATATTTTGTGTTGGCAACACCTTTGTCTTGTATGTTGATGATGTGAGTGCCAAATGGGCTCTGTATTTTAACTATATCACCTTTTTTGCCGCTGAAGCAAGCATCGTTGAATGTTTGTGTCATTACGCCTTCAGGGAACCAATCGAGGTCGCCACCATTGATTGCTGAGCCCGGATCTTCGCTATATTTGCGAGCTGCTGCAGCAAAGTCAGCACCATTCTTCAAAGCGTTGTAGAGGCTATCAGCCAACTCTGCATCTTCACGTATAAGTATGTGACGTGCTTTTACTGAGTCAGGACGCTGCTCTACAGCTACCAAACGGCTAATTTTGTAGGTGTCGCCGCTACGATACGGACCATAAACTTCGCCAGCCTGAGCTGTTTCAACAAACGAAACGAGAATTTTGTCGAGTTGTTCTTTTGAGACCCAACGCTCTACAACACTTGCGTCAGAGTTTTGTTGTGCGAAACGATATGCATCAGTTTCAGCTGAAGCAAAGTCTTCTTTAAGTTCTGCAAGTACTTCAGATGTCTCTTGTTCGTCAAGTTCAGTAGGCTTGATTGGGAATGCAACATACTCTATATCACGTGTTTCGTCAACTTTATAGAGCTCTTTATTTTTCTCAAAACGTTGTTTGATTTCTGAGTTAGAAACTTCGATAGTTGAATCAGGAATGGCGTTGTATCTTACTCCTACAAATGCTATTTCAATCTCTTTAGCTTGCTTCTCAGCATCAACTTGAGCTTGTGCTTGTGGATAGTAAAGACTCTTGCGCAAAAGTGTTATATACTTATTGTACAAACGATCTTGCTTAAGGCTCTTCTCTTGAAACGACCAGAAGAAAGCAGCTTGCGGATTCTGATTTTTGTTACGAAGGAAGTTTTCAGCCAACTGACGATCGTATGAATTGGTTTGCGGATTGGTAAAGAGCGGACGCAATGCAGGCGATATGTGGTTGCCAACAACCATGTCAAGAAGTTCGTCAGCAGTAACGTCAATGCCAGCATTTTCATACACTTTGCTAAATGTTTTTTCTGCTATCATCTGTCTCCAAACATCTTCACGAATGCGATTTTGCAAATCTTCGTTGATCGATGCAGAACCTTGACTTATCTTTACAAATGCCTCTGTCTCTTCTATTTTTTGCTGATATTCTTGTATTTTTACTGTTTCACCAGCTATCTGACCTATTTCATCGGTGGTCGAGAAAAGATTGTTTTTACCCAAAAGGTCGGTTAGAATGAATGATAAAAGGGCGAGCGCTATAAATATCATTATTATTATGCCCATTTTACCATTACGAAGTGCTTGTAATGCTGCCATTTTTATTTATTATTTTTTATTTTTTTATCGTTAAAAACTACAAAGTGAGACTATATTGCCTCAATCAGCGCGCAAATTTACATAGTAAATCGCTGACTTACAAATTTAATATTTACATTTTTTTGCTAAATATCACGGCTTTTGTCTTATTCTAAAAAATGATTGACTTTCAAAACAAATTTCTACAATTATTTGTTCATTTTCTCATCTATATCCAAAAAAATCGCCAACATTTTCCTCTTCTTGCAATCGTTTGCAAATAAATTATCCAATTATTTTTTGTCATAATGCAAAAATTTGTCAAAATATTATCTCCTCACAATTATCTTTGTTATCAATCTTTTTACGATTCTTAACGTTTATACCTTGTTAATATATTTAGAAATGAACAAGACACTTATCACCTTTGCCATTCTGCTGATTTTTAGCACTCTACAAGCACAAAATATTAATATTCAACACGTCGAACCGCTCAATTGGTGGACCGAGATGCACAATCCCAATCTGCAACTTATGGTTCATGCCAAAGGCATTGCTAATACTCGTCCACAAATTGATTATCAAGGTGTTACAATAAAAAATACTATACTTACTGATAATGCCAACTTCCTCTTCATCGACCTCGTTATTGCGCCCGATG
>CAJONN010000106.1 GCA_905235955.1 uncultured Marinilabiliaceae bacterium | reverse complement strand
TGCCAGCATTGCCCGATGGCATTATAAACGACACCCAACTACGTTGCAGTGCTATGGGTTTGTCGTCAAAGTTTGATGCTACACCTGATGTTGGCGTACTATGATACATATCCATCTCAGTCATGTGCATAAGTGGCGTTATGTTACTGATATAGAAGTCTTTGATGAAGTTACCAGTAGAGCGTTTTTTTGCTATGAAAAATATCTCGTTGTAGCCTACCTGAAATGTGCCAGTAGCGGTGTAGGCCTGAATTTCATATCGGTCGGTTTCGCCATCAATGCTCAGTGTAAGCTCTGGTACTATTTTTTGTAGTTTTATAAAGCTATCAACTTTGAATGCTTCAATGGGTGTGCAGCACTCAATGTCGCCATTGAATATTATGCCTTCGATGTCGATTGTAGAATAATCGTCGTCATTGTTGTTGCAGGCAACGATTGTGGCAAATAATAATAGTATCAGTGCAATTTTGCTTGTCATTTTTCTCTGTTGTTTGTTGACAATGCAAAATTACACTGATAGTTGTCCAAATAAAATACCCTTATAGGGCTATTGTGTGTACCAAAAATATGGTATATTTCTATTATTGTAGAATTTTTATCTAAAAAATATTAAATATGTGTTATTTTGTGTTGCTACTCTTGAGGCTTTGTTTCGCTTATTTTGTTTGCGGTGTAGTTGAATTTTTTGAAACTGTCTATTATTTTAGTTTCAGTTGTTTTGTCGGCGTCGTACACTATGGTTACGGTTTGCTCTGCTATGTTGGTGGTTATTTGCTTTATGCCTTTTTCAAAGCGAAGGTTGTTTTTTATTTTGTTTTCGCAACTTTCGCAGTGCATTTGGGGCGTAGTTGTTACTACAAGTGTTTGTAGGTTTTTGGCCAATGCTGATAAGGTTGTTAGCATTAGCGTTACAAATAGTAGTGCTTTTTTCATAATTAGTTATCTCTCATAAAGTTAAATCTCAATCCGGCATAAAACATTGTGCCACTTATGGGGGCGTATACAAGTGTTGGTTCAAAGCTGTCGGCCCACGGATTTTCGGCGGAAATTATCTGATTTGTTTGTTTGTAGTTGGTCAGGTTTTCGCCTCCAATGTATACCGAGAAGTGTTTGAACCATTTGGTTATCTGTACGTTGAGTTGTTCGTAGGCCGAGAAGTTGCTACCTTCTACTTTTTGCATATCGGCATTGTAGTAGGCTGGCAATCGACCACCACCATTTATTTGTAAGTTGGCATCAAACTGCCAAATGGCGAGTGGTGTTTTGTACGATAGTGTAAATAGTGCTTTGTACTTGTTAGTCAGTGGTTTGGTTTGCAACTTGTTGTTGTAGTGTGCTCTGACGTCGGTGAGCCTATAGGCAGCTTGTAGCTCAAGTCCTTTCAGCACTTCGTATGTAGCATCGGTCTGAAATGTTTGCGAGTACGAACGTTGGTCTGATGAGTATATGGCAATTTTGTTAGGCGCAATGTCGTAGTCTATTGTTAGTCCGCTTTCGAACGATGTATAGAAGTATTCTGTGCTTATTTTCAGCATCTTATCGCCTGTTGGTATTGATGCCGAAATGGTTGCACCGCTATTCCAAGCGCTCTCTTGTTCTATATCGCCAATCTCTATCAATCTGCCCGACGATAGCAGATAGTGGTTTTCAGCCAATACGCGAGGTGTGCGATAACCTTTGCCTGTCGACAAGCGCACAGTTAGGTAGTCGTTAGGGTGCAATTTAGCGTGGAAACGTGGAGTCCAGAAGGTGCCATGCTCGCTACTATGGTCGGCGCGCACTCCAGCCATCAGCACCACCTTGCCATCGTGGTCGTAGGTGTATTGGGCATAAATGCCACCCACTTTTTCTGTCTCTTTCAGACTGCTGATGCCTGATGTGTGAGTGAGGCTAAAGTCTTGATTGTCATAGTCGTAGTTGCCACTTATGCCTGTCGAAATGCTGTGGTGATGCACTATTTCGGTGTCGTATATCAGCTGTGCGTAGAGGTTTTTTTCGTTGGTTGAATATGATTTTTTGCCAAAATCAGAGTCGAAGTCGTGCAAGGTGAAGTTGGTAATGAGGGCAATGCTGGCATTCTTCTCGTGGCTAACAATCCATGCATTTTTCAGATAAGCACCATAGCGGTGTGTCCGAGTGTCTATTTTAAACAAATCGACACCGGGCTGTTGCTCTATTTGTCCGCTTTTGCGGTCTTCGGTGAGTACTGACACACCGCCGTGGAATATGTAATGATGCTTAGCAAAGTGCCAGCGGTTGTGTAGGTTGAATTGTTGTACATTGGGTTTGTCGAGGAAGTTGTCGTTGTTGTCATCAACATCGGCAAACGAATTTTCGTAGTGTGCAAGCAATATGGTGCTGACATCGCCAAAGTGCTTGTTGGCATCAGCATTTAGGTCGATGCGCCCATCGGTGTTGCCATATATGTTGAGTCCTGCGCCTTGCTGTTCGTCAGGCTTCAGATACTCTATGTCAATTTGTCCGGTAATGCTTTCGTAGCCATTTTTTACTGACGAAGCGCCTTTCGACACCTGAATGCCTTTGAGCCATGCGCCCGGCACGTAGCCCAAAGCGTATGGTGTGGCGGCTAAGCGAAAATCTGGTATGTTTTCGGCAAGCATCTGCACGTATATTCCGCTCAGTCCGAGCAATTTAATCTGTTTTGCACCTGTGGCAGCATCGGTGTAGTTTACGTCTACCGAAGGGTTTGTACTGAAGCTCTCGCCAAGGTTGCAACATGCAGCTTTAAACAATTCGGCTTGGTTTATTTCGATGCTATTTGTTACGCCTTGCAAACGAGTAGTGCCTCTTTTTCGGCTCGAAACAACCACCTCGTTTATCTCTTCATTTTCGTCGTTGAGTTTGAAAGTGATATTGTTGATATTCAGTGTGTTGCTAACGGTGAGTGTGTCAGAAATGTAGCCCATAAACGAAGCTACAAGCAATGTGTTGCCATCTTTTGTTGAGATGCTAAAAGAACCATCGGTTTGCGTTGATACACCATCGTAAGTGTTTGCCCAATAGACGTTTGCACCGGCAAGGGGCGTGCCGTTGATGTCGGTTACGTGTCCGCTTATTTTGTTTTGGGCATCAATAACCAATGTGGCACACAACATTGTAGTTGTTGCCAATATATATTTAAACATAAGTATTTGATTTTGTTGTAATTAATTTTTTTGAGAATGAGAAATAGTACAACAAAATCAGATCAGAAGAACTCTAAAAAGAATATTGAGATGATGAGAGGGTAGTGGAGTAGAGCAACGATCAACAACAATGGTTTTGTGGAGCAAATTGAGTGTTGGCGCAGCAATGCTACTAATAATAGTTGTACAAATTTTCGCAAATTTAAAGGGTTTGATGTTGGTATCAGTATTGGGCGAAAACTTGTAGAATATTATCTGACAACAATGATGATAAGCTTGGCAATTGAAGTTGTTGTCGAAGTTTTCTATAGCAGTAGAGACGCTGTATTTGTCAGAATGATTGCATTTTACAATGTATATTCCGGTTCCGATAATCAGTATGAGAACTGAAAAAACTATAGAAAATAATATGTTTACAATCTTTTTCACGCCACAAATATAACTATCTGCACCGAAAAATAGTATTATATATCAATTTTTACATTTATTTATAAAAAGATACATAATTTTATATATAAGCTATTGATAAACCTAAAAACCATTGTTATGAAAACTGCACTTAACTGGCTCTACGACAATTGGATGAAGGCCACACCATTTCTTGCTATCTACACATTTATACTTATATGGCTCTATGTGGGGCACGATACTGTGCAAGGTATTGCGCTGACACTCATTTGGTTGCAATGTCCCTTCTATTGGGCGCACGAGTTTGAGGAGTATGTGGCTCCGGGCGGCTTCTTGAGCTTCTTCAACCAAGGTCCGCTGCGTTCTACAGTGCCCGACAAGCCGCTCACCAAGGCTGGCTCGTTTTGGATCAACATACCGCTGATGTATGTGCTGTTGCCGCTCGCTGGCGTGGTGTCAAACTTCTGGGGCGTGGAGTGGGGACTCTGGACGGCCTACTACTCAATGCTCAACGCCTCGGCTCACGTGGTGATGTTCTTCATCTTTGGCCGCAAATACAATCCCGGTCTTGTGATGAGCCTCCTGCTCAACATTCCGCTGGGCATCTTCACCGTTTGGTATTTCCTCACAAATGGACTTGTATCTACAAGCGCAAACATTGTGAGCATCATTGTGGGTATCATTGCGCAAGCCTCGATGATGGTCTATGGCTTTGCATTCCTCGTGCCTCAGTCGAAGCGTGAAGGTTATCACAAGAGCGTTGCTAATAAATAATTGATAATTAACATTTTGTCCACAAAGATGAGATTCGTCTTTGTGGACAAATTTTCTATATTTTTATTATTAACTCAAGTTTCGCAAGTAGAAATATTCTACAAACAAGTCCCCAATATATGACCTTCCCATTAATTTAATTTTTTTACGAAAAATGAGACAAAAATTACTCTCATTTCTCCTTGCACTTGTAGCAAGTGCAGGAGCCATGGCAGCGGATGTCCCCTGCATCACCGTCGAATATCTCGATGCTGGTGCGCCCTACATCCAAGCCATAAGCACCATTGCGCGCATCGAATTTGATAGCGGAACGAAAGATGTTTTGCTGAAGTTCAAAGATGCCGGTGTTCCCGATTATAATCTCGGCAACAAAGTTCGTAAAATCAACTTTGGACAAGTTAACGAATCTCTTATCTCTGAGCATGGTAACTCAAGCTCGGTAACCGCTATCAATGCCCAACGCCGCATTAGCGTGAGCGTCTATCCCAACCCGACCGCCAATCACATCCACATTGATGGTTTGGCAGAGGGCGAGACAGCGCGCATCTTCTCCACCGATGGTCGCCTCGTGCTCTCGGGCGTACAAACCGATTTCGACCTTGGCGCACTGCCCAAGGGTGTCTATCTACTCCAAATTGGAGCTGAAGTAATCAAGATAACTAAAAAATGAATCTAAATATCAATGAAAAACATATTCCTATCCGCCATTGCCCTCATCACATTTGGCATGGCAGCAACTGAGGCCGATGCCCAGTATTATATAGTAAAAGATGGTAAGGTTATTGCGCATAGCGATGCCGACCTCCTCGATTACATCTCGTTCGACAAGCCCTCGTTCACGGTTTCCTTTGAATCTGGCGAAGGCGCTACTGCAGTAAAATCGCAAGAAATACAGTTCGACTCCCCAGCCACCAAGCCCGCCAATCCCAAGCGAGATGGCTACAGCTTCAAAGGTTGGTATAATGGCGAAGAACCATTCGACTTCAGCGAGCCCATAAATGGTGATGTTAATTTGACAGCAAAGTGGGTTATCCTTGAAGCCGTTGACCTTGGCTTACCATCTGGCACAAAATGGGCAACATTCAATGTGGGTGCCTCTGCCCCCGAAGAGTTTGGCGACTATTTTGCTTGGGGCGAGACAGAGCCGCACTATGCAGATGGCCATTCACAAGATAACCCTTGTATCGATTGGCGCGATGATTACAATGGTTACAACTGGGCTAATTATAAATGGGTAGAAGAAGGTGGCAACAGTTGGGCTGATATCAATAAATACACCTTTGCTGATAACCAAAAATCCAATGGCGAAACCTTCGTTGGTGATAACAAAAAAGAGCTTGACGATGAAGATGACGTAGCCGTGCAACTTTGGGGCGGCGATTGGCAAATGCCAACATACGAACAACAAGTGGAATTGCGCGACAAATGCTATTGGGTATGGACCGACAACTATAAAGGTAAATCGGTAAATGGCTATATAGTATATAAGGTAAAGGCTGATGCCGATAAAGTCAAGAAAGCCACTTACGATGTTGCCACAGACACTCACATTTTCCTCCCAGCGGCTGGTCATCGTTACGATGCGCGCCTCTACGGCGCAGGTTCCTACGGCTACTACTGGTCGCGTTCGCTCGACACCGACAACTCGGGCTACGCGCATTACTTGTACTTCTATTCTGGTGTCGTGTACACGCTCGGCAGCAACCGCTACTACGGTCGTGTGGTTCGGGCGGTGCAGCGCAAGAATTAGTCTTTCGCCCCAAAGCGAAAGGACAATTTACCTGAAATTTTGCCCGGCTGGGTTTTTCTGCTTGGCATCCCGCAGAGTGCCACTTGGCTCCGTTTGTTGTGCTGGATTTATCCAGCAAATGAGAAAGTACAGCAATTAAGCCCCGAAGGGGCGAAAGATCGTTTAATTTTTGGTTTCGCGAAGTTCAAAACTTCGCTTTCTTGCCGTATGTGCGAGGACGCGCGTATCCCCTAATTTGAGACGGGGTACACCCCGTCTCTACAATCCCAAAATTATCTGTGCAAATCTGTTTTATCTGTGTCATCTGTGTGCTGGTATAACTGCATGAATGTCGAGAAATTGTATTATCTTAGCACACTGAAGTGTAAAAAGATAAGATTATGGCAACACTAGTATTACAAATCCCCGACGAAAGCCTCGTTTCGAAAGTGAAACAGGTCTGCAAGATGATTGTCGGCGTGGAGTC
>CAJONN010000105.1 GCA_905235955.1 uncultured Marinilabiliaceae bacterium | reverse complement strand
GGTTTCGTGCTAATTGTTGAAAGGCAATTTGTCGGTTATACCCCTTTCGCCCATTCTCATGGCTTATTTTCTGTGCGTTTTTCACTTGCGAAACTTGAGTAAATCGCTTCACATTTAAGCCAAAAATAGGAAATCAGAATGCATTGTATTCCGATTTCCTATTTTTAGAAATATCAAAAAAAAATAATTTTGTTTAGCACGCTTGTATCATAACGAAATAAATTCTATTAGCGTTTTTTTAGAAAAAAATCAATCCTCTACTATAGCAATGTTGTCAACTGCTATATATGTAGGTGTGTTGATGCCCCAATCTCCACTGTCTGTGCTTTCAAACGATATTTCAACCTTCACAACACTGCCAAGTTGAGTCAGGTCGATCTCTTTCCATGTGGTGAGAGCTATGTTGTTGTCGATGTTGACGGCATCAAATGTTACTTTTGTCTCTTTACCATCAATTGCTGTACCAATAACATTGATGCGATAGTAGTCGCCAGCTTCAAATTTTTTTGCAAAATCATCGCCATTGCGTGTGCTCAGATAGGTGTAGGTAGTGAGGGCAAAATATGCCGACTTGGGCTTAAATGCTGCACCATCGACACGCTCAAAGAGAGGATAGACAGGTGTTGCCACCCAATTTTCATCATATTCGGCACCCAAATATGCAATAGCAAAGTTGGCAGATTTGTTGGCACCCTCGCCTGCATATACGCTATACTGATTCGCCCAACCTTCTGTTTCTTTGTCAGTTTGGTTGCTTATAGCATAACCATACCAGCTATCATAGTCTTCGTTATATACGTTTGAGAACTGATAGCCATTTTCAACGTATTTTTGGTTGTTGATGTAACCCTTTTCAGCAAGGTTAGCATTTTCAAATGTGATTGTTATGACATTTTCTGTCATCGTCATCACATGCTGTGAAGAATGGCATTGTGCAACAGAAAAGTGTTGCAAGAATAAGTTTTTTGTTCATTGTTTTTATTTTTTATTAGTTAATATATTAGTTATCAATATAATGCAAATCGGCAGCACCAGACACTTCAGTAGATGTTTCGCCTATGCCATCAGCCTTCTGACTAAGTGCACTATATACACGCACAAAGTCGATGTGGCTAAGTGCTACGTGTTGGCGTGTGATAGGATCTACTGCATTGCTTATATCAAAGCTATTGCCAAGTGTATCAGCATTTTGCACATTATCAACATATCCCCAAGCAAAGGTATTGAGCGTAGTTGCAGTACCGTTTTGCGTCATATTTGAGGGCAAAAGTGTGCCACTTAGCGTCAGTTCGTTGCCAAGCCAAAGTGGGAAATATTCTTGTGTGTGATACTGATTGCGATCTATTGTTCCGCTGCCACCTCTGTTGTCGGTCCATGGTATGTAGGATAGCGGATTGGCTTTGTATGTGATGCTATAGCCGTATATCACTTCGGTGGCAAAATCAGTGTCGGCACTGCCACTGAGCTCATACCACGTGTCGTCGGGCTTGCCGTTGGCATTTTCATCTTTCGAAACCATCACTATGCCAGCTTCAGAATTGCCAGCAAATGCGTTGCCTCTGATGTATATGTCGGGTTCGCCACTTACGTTGATTATGCTATGGTCGAAGCCAAATGTAATGTAGCCCCCAAATGCGCCAAGAGTTACTACGCCGCCAGCGTTGCCTGCTATGGCCGATGTGCATTTTTGCGCCATTGTTGTGGCATCATCGCCCTCTTCGTAGCGTGGCAATATGTTGACAAACTGACCGGGAGCTGGCTTATATTCAAACACTTTGCTCAAATATTTGCTTGCCGATATAGAGTTTTGCGCATCAGCATTTTGATTGGCAGCCGACACAAAAGCGATGCTGCTTGGTATGTCGCCTGTAGTCACGCTCCATTTTAGTTTTCCTTGTCGGCTGAAACAATATAGGACTCCGGGCGAGACGTAATCTTTGGCATCGGTAAGGAAAACTTCGTTGGTCAGCTTATTGATTTTGATATTGTATGGCACTTTTATTTGCTTATCAACATCGTCAGCTATAAAGTTGTGCGACAATATGTTGTGTGTTTTGACATCAATCAGAGAGTAGCTATTGGCGTTTTGCCCTAAAAGTGTGCTATATTCGTTGCCAACCGCCCAAAGAGTATCGCCCACAATGTCGAAGCTACTAACCGATACATTAATGGAATCGACCACTTTATCAGTTTGCAAATCAACGCAATACAGCTGCGAAGGATTATTGGCATAGTCGCCCCTACTACTTACCCAAAGTTGGTTGTAACTATCGGCTCTGACCCGAAAAAGATTGCACGCTACCTGAATGCGTTTTATCTCCTGAAAGCTATCTAAACTAATGACAGATAGTGTATTGTCATATTTGGGTTGCATATATCCGCCCGAATTTGCCACATAGATGCGATTGTTGACAATTTCAAGTTCGTCGGGTTGATAGCCAACATTGCAGGTAGCAACAATCTGAAGTGTAGCGGTATCGAATTTTGCCACATAGCCTATCTGTGCATATTTGCTGTCAGTAGTTACCTCGCCGGCATAACTTGTAGCGTAGCCATATTTGCCATGGAAGCGAACATAGCGGCAATTGGGCAAGTTGATAGTGCCCAGATGATGAGCAGTGTGAGCATCCATCACCTCTATTAGGTTTGAGCAATTTATCACAGCATACATCTTGCTGCCATATATCTGCAAGTCGGTACCAACATCGCCAAGCGACTGAACTACAGTAGGATTAGCGGTGGCGTATATGTTGCGAGTGTATGTGCCATTTTGATAGTTGAAGTAGTCGATAGTAGCTTTGTTGCTACCCATATTGCCCTCGTTGAGCAGATAAAAACCAGCTATATTTTGTTCTGCTTCAGCAGTTACCAATTCAACTTCTGGAGAAAGAATATCCTTTTCATCTCTACATGAAGCGGATAGAAGCAAAATAGCTACTAATATGTATATGTGTTGTTTCATATTGTCAGTTTTAATTCTATTTTGTAGTTTCTTCCGGGCATCGGATAGTTGAGTATTACGTCATATTGCTGATTGAGCAAGTTGTTGACAGCTGCTGATAGTCGCACCTCAGAACCATGTAGCATAGTCCAACTTTTGGCTATCATCAGGTCATGAGTATACCACGAAGGTTCGTAATTTTCTGGTATATTGGCTGATACATGATAACGCTCACCTACATACACAAAGCTGTATGAAAGCGACACACTATGCGCCTCGGCATTGCACGTAAGCGAACCACTATGCTTGGGTATGTAGCTTATTTGCCCTCTATATGTACCTCGCGGTCCGTTGTCTGATGGGTCAGTAATGTCTTGTGCCTTTTGGTATGTGTAGGTTAGTTGCATATTGCTATACACAGCTCCCATTGTGCTTTGCATTGTGCCTCTGACATCGATGCCACGCACCTCTACTTTGCCCACGTTCATCATCATCCATCTATAGAGCGAATTACCTTTGGGCACAGCCACAATTTTATCGGTTATTTTGTTGTAATAAACGTTGGTTGTAAGTGTGGCATTGCTATGCACAAAAAAGCGTTTCAGTTCTACGCCCAAATCTACTTGTGTGGCATATTCGGGCTGTAGCATTGTATTGCCTATCTCAGTGTAATACAGGTCGTTGAATGTTGGCATACGAAACATTTTCTTGAAGAAACCTTGCAACCTAATATTGCCAATTGGCACAACACTAACAAAAAATGCCGGAGTATGCTTGAGCGTCCATTGCTTGCTATCTTCACTGCTTGCGGCATCGCTAATATAATTGCCCAACACATTGGCTTGCACTCGGCATTGCTTAAATTGCATTGTTGTTGCCAAAGCTACCAACATAACATTGCGCACAGGCGATGCGAAATTGTTTATATTGGCATTGAGCCAATTGCGTTCATAGTCGGCACTAACATTTACATTTAGCCACTGCTTCAGACCAACTACATAGGCTGACGAAGCATAAACCGACTGCTGTGTAAACTTATTATCAACGTAGAGCGATGTGCTATCTGGATTATAATAGCGCATATAATCATTTGAATATTTGCCACTTAACCTCACAGAAGAGTTGTCATTGAGAGTAATAAAATATTCGCCTTGCACAAAAACATTGCAATCCCATTGGCGTTGCTTACTATCCCACACATTGCGCACTATGGCACATGGCAGTCCGCGTTCTGATTTGTAGCAATACCCCTTCAGATGCCACGTTGTGCCAAACACTCCGCCCTCAATGCGCACAGCCTCTATATCATCATTGTGGCGTGTGCCCGTAGTGTCCCATGCGGCTATCGTTTGTCCGTTGGGCAGTTGCTGTTTTTTGTGATATTCAAATTGATATTTGCCGTTGGCATAGAGATATTCGGCATTGGCCAACAACGATATTTTATTATTTATTTTTTGCTCAAAAACAACCGACGGATTGATGGTGCCAAACGAGCCGCCACGTAGTGCGACCCTTGTGTGCCACTGTTCTCCATTGGCAAATATTGGCTTGCGTGTGCGCAAATAGATGCTGGCAGAGGTGCTATACTCTTTGGCTGATAGGCATATATCTGTTTTTTGTCCGTTGCATAGCATCACCTCCTCCATATTATCAAGTGAAAAACGCCCCAAATCAACAGTGCCATTTTGAGCATTTCCGACTTGCAATCCATCAATAAAAACACCTACATGATTGCTTCCCATTGAGCGAACATCTACGGTCTTCAGTCCGCCCACACCGCCATAATCTTTTATTTGCACACCAGAAAAAAAACGCACCGCATCTGCCACCGAACACGAATTGAGCCTCTGAAGCTGAACACCTGAGAGCACCTGCGTAGCAACAACGGGCTGAATGCTAACGCACACAACTTCATCAATATTGCGCTGCACAAGCGTATCGGCTGGCGTAGCGGCAAACATTGTAGTAGGCATTAGCATAGCTATGCCAACCATCGTATGTATTAGACATAATGGGTTCATATTCGGGTTTCGGGGCTCCAATCCGCGAGAGCCATCGAAGCATAGCACAATGCATTGCTACACTTGAGGTGAAACATCTTATATTTGGCAGGTCTTCTGACTTATCTTGCATTTGGCATCTCATCTTCCCACAAACAATTGATACAGAACAATGTACGCAGTGATGCTACCTTCTCTTAGTAGTTCAGATACCAACGCCAACTCATCGCTTTTCAGTTCAGAGCCGCACGACTTACAGCAGCGGGACTGTTCAGGAGTTGCACCTGATTCCCTTTTAATTCGGCTTACTCACGCTACAATAGCGCAATGCACCGACACCAAATATCGGGTACAAAGGTAGTGCAAAAAAAGAGCGCAAAAACTCAACTAAATGTTAAGAATGTAAAAAACAATAAAAAACGGCAAAGCAAATTTAAGCCTTGCGACTGCGAAAAATTCATAGCCTTATTCCTTTTTGCTTTATTATTATTAGCTTTGCGCAGTTTTTAAAACTGAACAAACATTCATCACAATACAATGAAAGCATTCGTATTCCCCGGTCAGGGTGCTCAGTTTGTTGGCATGGGCAAAGACCTCTACGACAACTCGGCTGATGCCAAGTCAATGTTCGACAAAGCCAACGCCATACTTGGTTTCAACATTACAGACCTTATGTTTGCCGGCACTGCCGACGACCTAAAGCAAACCAAAGTAACGCAACCTGCCATTTTCATACACTCTACTATCTTGGCAAAGGTAATGGGTAGCAAATTCACGCCAGATATGGTAGCCGGACATTCGCTTGGCGAGTTCTCGGCACTTGTAGCTGCTGGCGCTCTGACATTTGAAGACGGTGTTTTGCTCGTCTCAAAACGTGCACAAGCTATGCAAAAGGCATGTGAAGCAGCTCCCTCAACTATGGCCGCTATCGTTGGCCTCGACGATGCTACTATCGAAAGCGTATGCCAAAACATCGATGGCGTTGTGCCTGCCAACTACAATTGCCCCGGTCAGCTTGTAATTTCTGGCTCTATTGAAGGCATTGACAAGGCTTGCGAAGAACTTACCGCCAAAGGTGCTAAGCGCGCCATAAAATTGGCTGTGAGTGGTGCATTCCACTCGCCTTTTATGGAACCTGCACGTGCAGAATTGGCTCAAGCCATAGAAAATACCAAGTTTAGCACACCTATTTGTCCTGTATATCAAAATGTTACAGCTCAGCCTGTAACCAACCCTGACGAGATAAAGAAAAACCTTGTAGCTCAGCTCACAGCCCCAGTAAAATGGACACAAATTGTGAACAATATGATAGCTGCTGGTGTTGACTCGTTTACTGAAGTTGGACCGGGCACAGTATTGCAAGGCTTGGTAAAGAAAACCAACAGAACTGTAGCCACCATAGGCGTCAGCTCACTCGAACAGATTTAATTCATCTGAGAAAAAACAACAAAAAAAAGACTTTTAGCAAAACAACACATACGCTGAAAGTCTTTTTTTTCTTCTTAAAGCACAACTTACTATGAGTTCATCTATTAGCCTGATAGACAGCATTGGAGGCGAACCAACTATTGAATCAGCCCAACCTATATGGTGCAAAAAAATGTGCCTCAACGGAGAGATAGTTGACACTGAAACAATGTTTGGCAACATATGGTCGTCGGCATTCAGCAATGGGTTGTGCTTTAGCGAAACAATGCTCTGCCGAGGCAACTCGCCCTACTCATGGCGCGAACACTATTACAACATACTCGATGCATTAAAAACTTTGCATCTCAGAGCCGATAAATTTCTCACAGCCAATCAGTTGCTACGCCGCATTGAAGTACTTAGTCAAAAAAACCATTACCCCCCCTACTCTATTATCAAAACAACCATTTGGCAACAACAAACCGAAATACATTACAACATTTTGCAACAACGCCTTGCCGAAATACCCTACACACCAACACTCAACGAAAAACTACTACTCTTGCCCTTTGACGAAAGCCCAATGAGCGACACATCGTTTGCATGGATTGAGCACCCTGACCCACTCCACACCATAGCACATCAAAGCGCAATAGAGCAAAACTACCATGGTGCATGCCTATTCAACACCCACAACGAAATTGTAACTACCACCATTGGCAATATATATATCATTAATAATATGCAATTTACGGGTGTACAATATCAGAATGGAGCCCACCGCTACACCATTTGCGAACAAGTAGAAAAGGTAGCGCAACAATATGGCTACAACATAAACCATGCACCTGCCGGACTAAGCTTACAAATGCTAAAAGATGCACAAGAATGCATTGTAGTCAACAACACCTTCGGACTAAAACCCATCACCGGCATAGGCAACACCATACGATATGTAAAAGACAATAGCACACAATTGGCTATCAGACTACGCAAAATGTTTGTTCTTCCCTGATTAACTCAAGTTTCGCAAGTGAAAAATGAACTGCAAACAAGTCCCTATATACGACCTTCCCATTAATTTTACTTTTTCTGTGCCGACAGAAAAAGTAACAAA
>CAJONN010000104.1 GCA_905235955.1 uncultured Marinilabiliaceae bacterium | reverse complement strand
TCGTTTCGGGCGCTTCGCTACGATAATTTTCTTTACGCTCCGTGCCAAAGGCGACAACCGCGAGGTGAAAATCGGGTTCCGTGCTTATTGTTGGAAGGCAATTTGTTGGTTATATTTCCCTTCGCCCATTCTTATTTTCTGTGCGTTTTTCACTTGCGAAACTTGAGTGAGGATGCTTTTGGGGATACGCCGAACTTTATTTTCATAAAACGGCTATACAACCTTTCCACTACGCTATTGCCATCGAAGAGATGCGCCATAATACGTCTTTTCGATGTGTGGAATAGTTTTTTTGCGCTAATGAATAGTTGTTTTTGGTAGTGTTTAGAACTCCAAAGATATCATTCGGTGTACAATGTCGGCACTCATTTGGGCGGTGTCGAGTTTGTTGAATGAGTATGTTTCAGAGCCGCTATCGTCAGCCATGTCGCTCATGCAACGTATGACTACGTATGGCACATTGCTTAGGTAGCAGGCGTGTGCTATGGCTGCTGCTTCCATGTCGACGCACATTGGGGCAAAGTTTTTCACTATGTCGGCTTTTACATCTTTAGAAGCTATAAATTGGTCGCCACTTACCATTCTGCCATCTATCATTTTGTGCTGCTGTGCGTAAGCCGATGCGCTGAAGGCTTTGTGGGCTGCAGCTATGAGGGCTTCGTTGGCCTTGAAGTCAGACGTAGGCATACCGTCTATTTCGCCTTTGCGCGAGCCGAAGTGCGTTAGGTCAAAGTCGTGATACATAGCATCGGTTGAGACTACTACGTCTTGCACTCTGAGTGCGCCACCTGCCGCGCCAGCTATGCCTGTGTTGATGATGTGCGTAGCTCCCATTTGCAGTATGAGGCGTTGGGCGCAGAGGGCTGCGTTGACTTTGCCTATGCCACTTTGGGCTATTACTACGCTAACGCCATCGATTGTACCTTCGCTAAATTGGCAACCGCCTACTTCGGTGTGTATGGGGTTGATTAGTAGCTGTTTTAGCAGTGCTACTTCTACGTCCATAGCACCTATTATACCTATTTTTTTGCTCATATTCAGAAAAGAACTATACTGCGCCTAATACTTTGTTTTTGGGTGTTGTAGCCACAAATTCTTTGAGATAGAATGGTTCGAAGTATGCTACGCTTTCAAATTGTTTTGTGTCGAGTTTGTATTGCGCTATGTGAGCTAAGTTTTCTGCCAATGGCAATATGTTGTCAACAAAGATGGCGTTGGGGTTGCTGATGACGGCAGTGCATTTGTTGGCTCCGTTGCCACCAAAGTATATTTTATTGTATCTCAGCTCGTTGGCAAATGATGCATTATCAATTATCTTAGCTTCAACGTCTGATATTATTTCGCCTTCGTTGCTTATAAGCTCGGTGTATACTTCCATGCGGCGTGCGTCGATCATGGGGGCAGCTATGCGAGCCTCAGGGTGTGCTTTGAATATAGCTTCGGCTATGACGTGTAGTGAGTTGACGGCAATGAGAGGTTTGCCCAGTGCGTAGCAGATGCCTTTGGCTGTGCTGACTCCGATGCGCAACCCAGTATAGCTACCGGGACCGCTACTAACGGCAACTGCATCGAGTTTTGACATAGACAATCCATTGTCTTTCATGATTTTTTCAATGAGTGGAGTTAAGGTTGATGCGTGAGCGTTGGTACCAAATTGCTCAGTGTGAGCCAATACTTGTGCGTTGTGCACCAAAGCTACAGAACAAACATCAGTAGATGTTTCTATACAGAGTATCATATTTTATTTGGTTATAGTGAGGTTTTCGGTTAGCAAAGTTATAACAATATGCTATTAGGTGTAGCTAAAAAAGAGCGAAAAATATTTTGAATAAAACCTACATTGTGGCTTTTTGTTAGGTTGTTTTTGGACATTATTTATGGATGGAAATAGCTGTTATGATGATTGTTTTTATGATTTTTGAATGATGTGGGTAGCAGAATTTTTATCGAAAAGGGGGTAAAAACAACCTATCCGCATCTCAGGCGGTGGAGCTTGAGGTGCGGATAGGGATGGTTAGAATAATAGGGTTATTTACCCAAAGTTTTTATTATAGTTCTATATCCAAATCGGGTACAGATTTTGGACGACTATAAGTATAGGTATAGCCTGCATTTTTGAGTGCTTTGTTGGCTTCAACTTCGCTCTCTGGCACTGGCCAAAGGAGTATTCCGTCGGTGCCCGACACTACGTATACATAGTTCGAAGCAAAGCCTGCTCCACGGCGGTCGAAGCCCTGACCAAAGCGCATAACGTCGAACCAGTTGAGACCTTCGCCCCAGAACTCAATACGACGCTGACGCCAAATCTCCTTCTTTAGGTCGTCGCCTGTGAAGTTGTATTCTGGGTCGCGGTAGGTTTTTACAAAATCGTTGAGCACGGCTACGCTATTCTCGGCTTCTGCTTTGATGAGGTAGAGCTCTTCAACACGCAAAAGTGGAATATCGTTGGCACTGGTAGCTGTTCCAACCACATTTTTATATGGTGCAAATTTGCACACAGTGTAAGGAGCATATCCATAGTCCGTCATAAACCCTTGTTGCTCAGCGTTGAGGTTGGCCGATACACCATCTTCATCAATCCACCAGCCACGGCGCACATCGGTTTCGCTAATGCTGTTGAATAGTTTTTTGCTTATTTGTGATGCACCAGAGAAGTTGGCATAGCCGTAGTTGAGTGTGTAGCAGTGGCTTGGGTAGTTTACAATACCAGAGTTGACAACATCGTCGGTTTCGGCAATCTTGATGCCCCACAACCAGTTACCTTCGTCTAAGCTTGAGAAGTAGGGTTTGCTTACATCGTCGATAGAGGCAGGCTCAGCATCGGTTATCTCAATAGCTGCATTGGCATCGGCTGCTGCATCTTCATATTTCTGAGCTACAAGGTTTACGCGAGCGCGAATGCCGTATGCAGTAGCAAGGTCGATGTAGCGTTTGTCGGGGCGTGCATAGCCATCGTCTTCGGCTTGCTCTAATAGATAGATAGCCTTTTTGAGGTCGGCATAGATAAGTGCATAAACATCATCAACAGTGCTAAGCAATGCGCCTTCTACGGCTACCTCTTCGGCATTTTGCTCAGTAATGATAGGTACAGCAAGATCAGAACCATGACCAACAACGTTGAAGGCATAGAGTTGCACGAGGTTGAAGTAGCTGAAGGCGCGCATAGCAAAAGCTTGAGCTACAGAGAATTTATAATCGGTGCTAAGAGCATCGAGCTCGGCATCGGTGCTTTCTGACGAAACGTTAAAAGCACTGATAACATTGTTGCTTGAGAATATGTAGGAATAGAGGTCGTTCCAGATAATTGTCGAGTTGTACTGACCATATACGTGGTTGGTATATGTAAGACTATTCGAGAACCAGTTGTAGCCTGTATATATAGTTACCATATCCTCGCCCAAGCGGTCGTTGAAAGCCATTATCGAAGGATAGCCAAAGTCGCTATGAGCCTCTCTGCTGATGGCATCGTAGTTGGGCATGTAGGCTGTCATCTGCGAAAAGATAGAAGTTATTGCCGAAAGCGAACGCTCTGGATTGTTGGTGTAGACCGCATCTTTTTGCTCGCTGGTAATGGTGCTACCTTCAGGAGCAGTATCGAGGTCTTCACAAGCTGGTAGTGCTATGCCAGCAAGTAGCAAAGCTGCCAAGCCATATATATTTCTTTTCATATTGAATATACTATTTATGTTGCTAATCATCTTACTAAATATTTAAGAGTGGAACATTATCAGAAAGTGATAGATATGCCACCTGAGATGGTACGAATAGCAGTATAGCGTGCAGTTGTTGCACTGGTAAAGCTCTGACGTGGGTCAAGACCTTCGCGTTTGCTCCACAAAGCCAAGTTGTCGGCTACAAAGAAGAGGCGAGCATTGCTTATGTAGAGTTTTTCGGTTAGGTTGCTTGGTATGGTATAACCAAATGTTATATTGTTGAGAGCCAAGTAGTTTGAGCTAATAATCCAACGGTCAGAATTTGAGTTGGCATAGATATCGTTGTAGTTGAGTTTTGGCACATCGGTGTTAGGATTTTCTGGTGTCCAAGCTTTGCGAATATCTTCGTGCCAGTTGTAGCCTGCACTATAGCTATCGCCTGCGTGCATAAGGCTCTGATAGCCAGAGTCCAATATCTTGCCACCAAGTTGGTATGAGAATGAGGCAGAGAGGTCGAAGCCAAAGAACTCGAATTTAGTGCCAAAGCCACCATATACCTTAGGCAGTAGGTTGCCTGTAGCCTTGCGATAGTTGCTTGCTCTAGTGTATTCGTTGGTAGTGATTTCGTTGCCCTCTTCGTCTTCAGCATAATAGAGAGCATCACCAGTCTCTTTGTCAACACCAGCGTAGCGCACTAAGTAGAGGCGATACATTGATTCGCCTTCGGTATAGATGCGAGAGCCGTCAACAAATTCGCCATTAAGGTCGGGGTGAAGTTCGTTGATTTTGTTCTTTATGAATGTTGCATTGGCGTTCAAGTCCCAACGGAAGCTTCTGCCAAAGTTGAGGACGTTGCCATTGAGGTCGATTTCAATGCCAGTGTTGGTCATTGAGCCTACATTCATAGGTACTGAAGAGTAGCCAACTGAACCAGAAACGGGTTTGTTGTAGAGCATATCTTTGCTCTTGCGACCAAAGTACTCAATAGAACCATTGAGCTTGCTGTGGAACAAAGCAAAGTCGAAACCAACGTTGTAGGTGATAGATGTTTCCCAAGTGAGGTCAGGATTGCCTTTGTAGGTCAATATACCATCGGCGTAAGAACCCTCAGCACCAGTAATGCTATATTGGTCGGCATAGGTGTAGTAGTTAGGCTCTCCGTTTGTTTCGAAATCGTCGTTACCTTGTTCGCCAAATGAAGCTTTGAACTTCAGGAGGTCGATCCAGCTGGCAGAGAGGAAGTCTTCGTTGGAGATGAGCCAAGCGGCACTAAGAGCATAGAATGTACCCCAACGATTGTCTTCTGAGAAACGGCTCGAAGCATCGCGGCGAACGCTTGCATTGAAGAGGTATTTGCTATTGTAGCCATAGTTTACACGGCCGAAGAAACCTTTGGTAGTATATGTATTCTGATAGCCAGTAATAGAATAGTCCATTGTAGCATTGCTGAGGTAGAAGCTCTCAGGATTGTAGAGGTGAGTACCATAGCCAGCTAAGCGATTGTATTTATACTGATAGCCATCGTAACCTGCAGTGATATCGATGTCGTTGACTTCAGCAATGTTGAAGTTGTAGTCGATTATATACTGTTGGTCGAGACCATAGCGGCGGTTTGAACGTTGTGAGGCTGTGCCTTCGTAGCTTGCCGACTGACCGATATAGGCATTGCCAAGGTCGTTGTAGCGTTCGTTTTCAACGTTGATGCCATAGCGAGCAGTAAGTGTAAGGCCTTTGATAGGAGTAATATCAGCCGAAGCAGCACCACTGAATGCATCTTTGTTGTATTCGGTGTGGTTGTATTTGAGGTCGCCAATAGGATTGGCTATCGACATAAAGTTGCGATTGAGAGCAGAGTAAGAGCCATCGCCGTAGTCGTAGATAGTATGACCATTTTCAACTAAGATATTACCATCGGCATCGCGCACATAGAGTGGATAGATAGGCGCAATATAGTTGGCAATAAAGAAGGCATTGCCCGAAGAGTTGGTTGTAGTTTGCTCGCCCGGATAGCGATTCTTCGTCTTGTTGTAGCTTACGTTGCCGCCAATCTTGAGCCACGATTTAGCCTGAAATTCGCCTTTGAAACGTGAGCTAAAGCGAGTAAGTTCAGAGTCTTCAATCACACCGCCATCTTTTAGGTAGCCAGCCGAGAAGTAGTAGTTGCCACGCTCGTTGCCACCCGATATAGTGAGGTCGTATGATTGGCGTTGTTGCGATTTGAAAGTCTCGTCGCTCCAATTGTCAGGTGTATAGTAGTTGTAGCCATCGCTGTAGCCCAAAGTAGCTTTAGGGTTTATCTTTCCATCAGCACCTATGAGCAATTCGCCATCAGGCACTGTGAAGATGTCGGCATACGCACCAAAAACATTAGCACCGCCGCATAAGCCCATCTCGCCGTAGGAGTCGCCAACATTAGCATAATAATTAGCATCAGCATCATCATACCCCATTTCTTTGTATGCATTATACAGAGCGGCATACTCTTTTTCGTATACCTCAACAGGGCTTGTCAGTACTTTGTAGTTTTCTACTTGGCGGCTATTAACACCCCAACGAGCGGTAAAGTTGATGTTGGCATCGCCGCCCTTTGAGCCACTCTTGGTAGTTATCATCACAATACCATTGGCACCACGAGCACCATAGAGCGAAGTAGATGCAGCATCTTTCAACACGGTAATGTTTTCAATATCGTTGGTATTGATGCTTGAGAGGTCGCCATCGAAAGGTACACCATCGACAACGTAGAGAGGTGCCATACCAGCATTGATAGAGCCAACGCCACGAATGCGAACACTTGCGCCTACACCCGGCTGACCATTGCTGTTGAGTATCTGCACACCAGCCATTTCGCCTGCGAGTGCATTAGATACATTCGACACCTGACGTTTTTTCAGAGTTTCGGTATTTACTGTTGCAGCCGAACCAGTGTAAGTACCTTTAGTTGAAGTACCATAAGCTGTTACCACAACTTCATCAATCTCCTTTGTGTCGGCCTGTAGAGTAGCATCTACTACTGTGCGACCATTGATCTCTTGCTCTTGATCGGTCATAC
>CAJONN010000103.1 GCA_905235955.1 uncultured Marinilabiliaceae bacterium | reverse complement strand
GTGTCGCCACCCTCGAGAGCAAGTTCGTAGAGATATTGCTCTATTGCATCGTCAGAAAAACTGTTGCCAATAGCCAAAACCTTGATAACACGCGCCGAGGCAATTTGCGCGTTGAGCAATGCGGCAAACAGTAATATTATTATTGTTAAAGTCTTTTTCATTCGCTTCAAAATATTTGTTTTAATAAAAAATTGGGGAGTTTTAGACTACAAGAAAATAAACTCCCCATTTGGGAAATATAAACTATTAAGGATTATGAACAAATTATTCTGTTCTGATAACTACCTCGTTGCCATTAGCAAGAGCATCGTGCTGAACAAACCAGCCTTTCAAAGCTTTGCCACCAACGGTAACTTCCTTTATCTTAACGCCATTGCCCTCTTTGCGGATGGTGAATGGCTTGTTGGTAGTGCCAAGGGTGAAAGTAACCTTGTTGAACAAAGGCACTGTTACAATGTATTGCGGGTCGGCTGGAGAATAAGTGTAGATACCAATTGCATTGAGCGCGTACCACGACGACATTTCGCCGGCATCGTCCATACCTGCGTATGCAAGACCCTCTTCGCCCATGCCGTAATAGTTGTTGAGCAGTTTGTTGAGTATTTCCTGACCTTTTTCTTGCTTGTCGATAAAGTAGTAAGCGTAAGGAATGCTGTGTCCGGGCTGGTTGCCATGGCAATATTTGCCAAGATAGCCAGTTAAGTTCCAAGCCTCGTAGCCACCGTTGGGAGTGTTGAAAAGCGAATCGAGTTTCTGTTCAACAGCCTTTGCCGATGGGTAGAGGGCAACCATGCCTTGTGGGTCGTGGGGAGCAAAGAACAACGAGTTCCAAGCATCCGCCTCGCGATATTGATATGCGTAGTATGGATAATCAGGACGAAAATCCTCAATCCAAGTACCATTGGCTATTTTGCCACGCCAAAATCCTGTAGAGGGGTCGAAAAGATTTTTGTAGTTTTGAGAATGTTCCATCAAGATTTTGTAGTTGTTTTTATCTTTCAACTCTTTGGCAACCAATGCAGTAGCATAGTCGTCGTAAGCATATTCAACGGTTTTGGTTACCGAAGCTTTGTATTCGTTCCAAGTGGGAACGTTGGTAGTGTCTTTTTCGGCAATCCAACCTTGTTTGAGATACTCCTCAAGCCAAGCACGTCCGCCACGTCCGGGAACTGTGGCATTCTTTAGCATAAGTTTGTAAGCACGGTCGAGGTCAAAATTGCGTATTCCGCGCAACCACGAACCAGCCACAAAAGCCGAGGCATGGTCGCCATGGAAAAACGATGGCATATATCCGCCACGTTTCTCGCCCTTGTCTATGCAGCTCTTGATGATGTCGGCGGCTACGTCGGGCGTAATCATGCCGAGAAGGATAAGTTTGTTGCGGTAAGTGTCCCAAAACGAAGGAGTGTTGTAATAGCGGAAATCTGCCTTTACAACATTGTTGTTCTCGTCGCGGTATTCGCCGTTAACGTCGCTGCGGAGATTGGGGAAGAGAAACGCCTTGTAAAGCGTTGAATAAAACATAGTTTGCTGTTTGTCGGTGCCGCCCTCAATCTGAATATGTCCAAGCACGTTTTCCCAAATTGCATCGGCATCGGCACGCACTTGATCGAAACTCTTGTTTGAGCTAAGAAGCTCTGCCTCAAGGTTTTTCTTGGCATTTTCGATGCTTACAAACGAAAAACCAATGCGCACCTCAAGAGGTTTTGCGCTGTTGCGGCTGTTCTTGAAATTTACCATGCCGACAATGCTGCCAAACTGGTTTACCTTGTTTACGCTCTCGATGTCGAAGTTGGTAACGGCGTAGAAATAGATACGACCCTCGCCATCTTGAAAGCCCTCGAAAGCATTGTTGCCCGACTGCTTAACGTCGTATTCGCGTGGGTGGGCGTTGCTGTGGGTGATGTCTACAAGCAATTTTTTGTTGACATCGGGGAATGTGTAGCGGTGATAGGCGCAACGGAGTGTGGTAGTAATCTCGGCGTTGATTTTGTAACGCTCAAGAAATACTTGGTAATAGCCCGGGTGAGCCGATTCGTTGTTGTGGCTAAACCACGAGCAATAGTTGTTGGCCTGCCATTTGCCCTCGTCGGTAACGGGGAGAATGGGCGCATGGAGCAAGTTCCAGTGTCCTTTGCAAGTGTGGGCAAAACCATAAATCTGATGGTCTTCGTACTGGTAGCCCGAGCCGGTGTGGTAATGCGTTACGGGAGTGGCTTGCACCATGGCGTTGGGCAATGCAGCACCCGGGAAACTCTCGGCACCCCATGGGCGTTTGTCTTCGGTGCGGGTGTAGCCCAAATCTTCGGGAGTCCATAGGGTTGAAGTACCCACAAAGGGATTTACTTTTTTCGTTACGTTGTCGGCCGAAGCTACTTGTACTGATGCTGATGATAAAATAGCAAACATCGATACCATCAAGACTGAACGATTCATCTCTTTTTGTAATTTATTTGTTTTAAACATTTTATAATATTAATTAACCCATTATTATCCCAAAGAACAACAAGGTTTGAATTCTTAATTTAAGTTAATAAAATAGTCACAAGTTTTCTTTTCCTACCCTATATATTACTTTCGTACACACAAAAAAACGAAGCAAATAACGCTTGATTTTTATTTTGCTCCGTTAAAAATCATTTAATTTTCACAAAAGGCAATATAATTTCATTCACTTGTGGAGTTTTTATCTCTCACTGCAAGAATACAAAATATAATATACAGCATAGTACTGATATTTGCATTTTTTGTATAAAATACCTTTTTGAACTTTTTTGACAAATACCACAACGATAGAAATTTAATTTTTACATAATTTAGCGTCAAAATGATTTTAGCACTAATTAACAAAATGAACAAACGTACTTTATTAGCAATGATTCTGTTGGCAGGAAGTTCGACATACGCCATGGCCGACGGAGTTGAAGATTGGAGCAAAGGCATTGCCGCTCCGGCAGACAATACAAATGTATCACGCAGACCTGTAATAGAAGAACGACTTTTCCGCTCTGACACTATAGAGAAGAAGATAGCAGAAGTAAAAAAACTACTCAAAAATGCGCCATATTTGGCATGGATGTTTGAAAACTGCTTCCCAAACACACTTGACACAACCGTACACTATTCTGATGCAGAGGGCGACGACGATACCTTTGTATATACAGGCGACATTCACGCTATGTGGCTTCGCGACTCAGGTGCACAAGTATGGCCCTACGTACAGTTTGCCAAGAAAGATGAAAAAATACGTAAAATGGTGCGTGGCACTATATTGCGCCAGCTCAAATGCATCTGCATAGACCCATACGCCAACGCCTTCAACATGGGGCCAACAGGTAGCGAATGGAAGTCAGACCACACTGATATGAAACCTGACTTGCACGAGCGCAAATACGAAATCGACTCGCTCTGCTACCCTATCCGCCTTGCTTATCACTATTGGCAGGTAACTGGCGACAGCTCTATATTTGGTCCGATATGGCAAGAAGCTATTGGCAAAATACTACAAACATTCCGCGAACAACAACGCAAAAACGACCACGGACCATACCACTTCCAACGCACTACACCTTATCAGTACGACACTGTTAGCCATGGTGGCTATGGCAACCCCGTGAAGCCTGTCGGACTCATAGCATCAGTATTCCGCCCAAGCGACGACGCTACAGTATTCCTCTATCTGATACCTTCAAACTTCTTTGCAGTAACATCGCTACGCAAAGCTGCTGAAATACTCAACACTGTAAACCACGATGCTAAACTTGCCAACGATTGCACAGCTTTGGCCAACGAAGTAGACGCTGCACTCAAAGAGTATGCTATCTACAACCACCCAAAACACGGCAAGATATATGCATTTGAAGCCGATGGCTTTGGCAATCAGCACCTTATGGACGATGCCAACGTACCAAGCCTCTTAGCTATGGCATATTTGGGCGATGTTGACATCAACGACCCAATATATCAGAATACACGCAGTTTTGTATGGAGCGAAGACAACCCATACTTCTTCCGTGGCAAAGCAGGCGAAGGCATTGGTGGTCCGCACGTAGGCTACGACATGGTTTGGCCTATGTCTATCATGATGCGCGCCTTCACCAGCACCGACGACAATGAGATACAACAATGCCTCCAAATGTTGGTAGACACCGATGCAGGCACTGGCTTTATACATGAGTCGTTCAACAAAGATGATGCTTCGAAATATACACGCCATTGGTTTGCTTGGCAAAACACACTCTTTGGCGAACTTATTCTCAAGCTCATCGACGATGGCAAAGTTGATATTTTGAACAAAATAAAAAAGAACTAAAAAATCTATGAAAAAGGAACTCTTGATTATGGCATTGGCATGCACATGCTTGCATGCTATGGCCGACAAGGTAGAAAAACTAACTTCACCCAACGGCAAAATAGTTGCTAACATTACAATTGGTCAGGATTTATCGTACAGTGTATCTTACGATGGCGAAACTGTTTTGAAAGATTGCGAACTTAGCCTTCAGGTAGGCAATGAGTTGCTTGGCAAAAATGCAAAACTAAGCAACACCAAACGCAGCAAAATAAACGAAGAAATTCGCCCAGTAGTGCCACTCAAATATGCTGTCGTACCCAACAATGCTAATGTATTGTCACTCAACTTCAAAGGCTATAGTGTAGAGTTCCGCGCTTATGACAATGGTGTTGCCTATCGTTTTGTTCTGAACAAAAAAGGCACTATCGACATTGTCAGCGAAAGCATCAACTACAACCTCCCTACTGCTTTCGACGCTCATATTTCAAAAACACGCAACTTCAACACCTCATACGAGCAACCTTATACTCACATCAGCACAGCCGACTACAAGGCTGACGATGAGATAACCTACTTGCCCGTATTGCTCGGGAGCCCTAAAGGTACCAAAGTGCTCATCTCTGAAAGCGATGTGCGCGACTATCCACACACATTTCTCAAGAGCAATGGTCAAAACGGCTTCACAGCACTTCATCCAAAATCGCCCGAAACATGGGAACCTCGTGGCGACCGTGGTTGGACTATCACCAAAGAACGCGACTGCATTGCTCGCACCAACGGACAACGCTCTCTGCCTTGGCGTTTTGCTGTGATTGGCGATGATGCTACCATTGTTGCCAACCAGATGGAAGTGGTTTTGGCTGGCAAGTCAGAACTCGATGACACATCATGGATTAAGCCCGGACAAGTAAATTGGGACTGGTGGAATCATTGGACAGTTTGGGACGTAGATTTTGAAACAGGTATCAACAACAATACCTATAAATATATCATTGACACTGCTTCAAAATTTGGCATAGAATACGTTTTGCTCGATGAAGGTTGGAACAAACGCGTAGAAGACCCATTCACTACTGCCGATGACATCGATGTGAAGGAGCTTGTAGAATATGGCGCAAAGAAAAATGTAGGCATCATACTTTGGCTCTCATGGCTTACAGTTGAGCAACACACTGACCTTATAAAATATTATGCCGAAATGGGCGTAAAGGGTTTGAAGATAGACTTTATGGACCATAGCGACCAATGGATGGTAAACTACTACGAGCGTATAGCCAAAGAGTGTGCTAAAAATCATTTGCTCGTCGACTTCCATGGTTCGTTTAAGCCTGCCGGACTTGAACAGCGCTACCCTAACCTCATATCATACGAAGGTGTACGCGGCATGGAACAAGGTGGTGGTTGCAAACCTGAAAACAGCATTTGGTTGCCATTTATGCGCAATGCCGTTGGACCAATGGACTTTACACCCGGATCAATGCAAAGCGCACAGCCTGAAGACAACCATGGCACAGGTTCACTGCCTATGGGTGGTGGCACTCGCGCTTATCAGTTGGCTCTGTATGTATGCTTCGAAAGTGGCTTGCAAATGTTGGCCGATAGCCCTACACGCTACTTACGCGAAACTGAATGCACTGAGTTTATAGCCTCTGTACCAACAACTTGGGACGACACTCGCATTTTGGCTGCTAAGGCAGGCGAATATTATGTAGTGGCTAAGCGCAAAGGCAACAAATGGTATATTGGCGCTATCAATTCTGACAAAGCACAAGACATTACCATCAGTCTCGACTTCCTCAGCAAGCAAGGCAAGCTCACCAACTTCCGCGACGGCAAAAATGCACATCGCATAGCTGTTGACTACAAGAAAGAGACACAGAGCGTTGATGCTTCAACAAAACTCAACCTACACTTGGTTCGCAATGGTGGCTGGGCAGGTGTGATTGAATAAGCAACTTAGATTTATACATTAAAAAATCAGATTTTTATAGCAAAATATGGTACAACATTAGCCATATTCACTCAAAAAAGTAGCGATTATATAACTAAAAATAATCGCTACTCTTTTGTGTTTCAGATACAACCATTAATTGTCAACTCTATAAAAAAAACCTACACTAATAATGAACACATTTCAGAAATCGCCTTGAAGTTTGCTTTCAACAAACAAACTTCAAAAAAAACAACAAGATAACTCATTTTATAATGAAAGACAACTCTTGCTAATAATCATAACAAGCTCAGGCATAGCAGTTTATCATTCAACTTTGAAACATAAATTGCCGAATAAAACTTGAGCAAGAATCAGAAACCTATCTAAAAAAAACCTGAATATGAAGAAAATAATAACTGCAGCAGCTGTTATGTGTATGACACTCTCGCTCAGCGCGCAGCAGAAAACTATGAAAGCATACGTAGTTTCTGACG
>CAJONN010000102.1 GCA_905235955.1 uncultured Marinilabiliaceae bacterium | reverse complement strand
AGAAAATCGTTTTTAACGCTTCGCTACGATAATTTTCTTTACGCTCCGTGCCAAAGGCGACAACCGCGAGGTGAAAATCGGGTTCCGTGCTAGTTGTTGGAAGCAATTTGTTGGTTATATTTCTTTTGCCCATTCGGGGCTACTTTACTTGCGAAACTTGAGTTATTTATTCGTTAGGCTTAATCATCATTAGAGTCTTGGGGAACTTGTTTGCAGTACATTTATACTTACGAAACTTGAGTTATCACTTATCACCTTACTGCTTACAACTTATCGCCCAAAAATATCTTCTTATCTTATTTTTAAGTAAAAATATTAATCTGACAGAAAAATAGCATAAAAAATACAATTTTACTTTCAAAATGTAATATTAGCGGTATTAATTTTACAATTTATCATTTTTATATTTATTTTACAATCAAAATGTAATATACTTCTGTTTTTATCTTTCATTATGTTTTTATTTGCATATAAATAATTACAAAAAGAAAAATAGAGATGAAAGTAAAATTACGTTGGATTATCCTAATGGCGGCAATAACGCTAATAGCCTTTGCCGGAATTTTTGTAGGTGAACCTACATTTGAATGCGATTGGAGTGTTATATCGGCAGCCGATGTTGCTTGGCTCATAACAGCTACCATCTTTGTACTAATGATGACACCCGGATTGTCATTTTTCTATGGAGGCATGGTTGGTGCCAAAAACGTTATCTCAACCATGTTGCAGTCGTTTATTGCCATGGGACTAATATCGGTGCTGTGGGTAGTGATAGGTTTTTCGCTTTGCTTTGGCGACGACATTGGAGGTGTCATTGGCAACCCACTATCGTTCCCTATGTTTCACAACGTTGGTGCCTCTACATACACCACGCCAGCGGGCAATATATTGGGCGGCTCGTCGATACCATTGGTGCTGTTTGCACTCTTCCAGATGAAGTTTGCCATCATCACACCATCGCTCATTACTGGTTCGTTTGCTGAGCGAGTGAGATTTTCGGCCTACATGTTTTTTATGATATTCTTCTTCATCTTCATCTACTGCCCACTTGCCCACATGACGTGGCACCCTGAAGGATTGTTTTGCCGATGGGGCGTGATAGACTTTGCTGGTGGCATTGTAGTGCATGCATCATCAGGCGTGGCAGCATTGGTGGGCGCTATATATTTGGGCAAACGCAAAGAAGATACTCGCAAAAGCGAACCTGCCAACATACCATTTGTATTGCTCGGAGCAGCACTGCTATGGCTCGGCTGGTTTGGCTTCAATGCAGGCTCATCGCTACATGCCGACGGACAGGCTATAAAGGCATTCTTGAACACCAACACAGCCTCGGCTACTGCTATGATGACGTGGATATTCTTTGACTGCTTGCGTGGTCGGAAGCCATCAGCAATGGGTGCTGCTGTAGGATGCGTTGTGGGCTTGGTTGCCATCACGCCATCAGCAGGATATGTAACTGTAGGTCAGAGCATATTCATTGCCTTCATCATCACACTTATCTGCAACATAGCCGTCTATTGGCGCTCACGTTCACGCATCGATGACGCTCTCGACGTATTTCCCACACACGGCACAGGCGGTATATTTGGCACAGTGCTGACGGGCATATTTATACAAGAAGGACTTATTGCTGGCACTTGGGACGGATTTGTAATTTTCCTCTTCCACCTATTAGCCATAGTAATAGTATTCACCTACACATTTGGCATGAGTTGGCTCGGCTACAAACTCATCGACAGCCTCATACCAATGCGCGTATCGGCATATAGCGAAAAGGTCGGACTCGACTTTTCACAGCACGACGAGCATTATGGTTTTGCTCATATTGGCGAAAGAGAATTGGCTGAATATGAAGAACATATACGCGAAAAGTATGAGAAATAGCCATTAATATTAATGTCTCAACGCCAAAGCAAAGAACAAGAGTTAACAACAATCATAAAAACATAAACTTATGAACATCGGAATCAAAGATTTGACTGACAGCCGCGACACAGTAAACAAGTGGCTAAGCCGATATGGAGTGCGCTTCGGAGTGTACAAAAACAATACGTTCAACGAGCAACTCTTCCCATTCGACTCTGTGCCACGCATCATCAGCAAAAGCGACTGGGACTACTTGGAAAAAGGACTTTGCCAACGCGTTGAGGCATTGAACAAATTCTTGTGGGATATTTACCATGAGAAAAACATCATCAAAGATGGCATCGTGCCAGAAGAATTTGTCTATTCATCAAAAGGCTATACGCCAGAGTGCGAGGGCATTAGCCCTATGGGCGGAGTGTATGCTCACATAGCCGGAATAGACCTTGTAGAGGGCAAAGACAATAAATGGTATGTGCTTGAAGACAACCTACGCATACCCAGCGGAGCCAGCTACCCTATGATAGCTCGGCAGATAACAAGGCGCGTATCGCCAAGCACATTTGCAGCATACGCTGTAGCCGAAAACCGCGACTATGCTGACCTGCTACGCCAAATGATGGACGACATGAACGATGGGCGTGGCATAGCAGTGATACTAACCCCCGGACGCTACAACTCAGCCTACTTTGAGCATTCATATTTGGCTGAGAAAGTAGGTGCAACATTAGCATATCCGGGCGACCTAACAGTGGAAAACAACAACGTATACTACACCGGCATAGGTCAAGAGCGCACCCGCGTAGGCTGCATCTACAGACGTGTGAGCGACGAATATCTTGATCCATTGGTGTTTGAAGCATCATCGCTATTAGGTATACCAAATGTAATGCAAGCCTACAAAGCGGGCAATGTAGCACTCATCAACGCCATTGGCAATGGTGTGGCCGACGACAAAGGCATATACTACTTCGTGCCCAAAATGGTAGAATACTATTTGGGCGAAAAACCCATATTGCAAAACGCACCAACCTATCTGCCCTACTTCAAAGACGACTACAACTATGTGCTCAGCAACATCAGCAAGCTCGTAATCAAAGACGTGAGCGAAGCCGGCGGATATGGCGTAGTGTTTGGCAAAGACCTAAGCGAAGAGAAACTCACCGAGCTCAAAAACCTCATTATAGAACAGCCTCGCCGATGGATTGCACAGGAAGTTATCGACTTCAAAGACCTTGAAATATTGGAGGGCGACGAACTTGTGTGGCGCAAAGCCGACCTACGCGCTTTTGTGGTAAGTGGTAAAGAAACCAAAGTATGGCGCAGCGGACTAACACGCTTCTCGCGCAACCCGACATCGTTTGTAGTCAACTCATCACAAGGTGGCGGATTCAAAGACACTTGGGTAATGGAAGAATAAAACAAACAATAACACACCAAAAAAATTACAAAAATATGGTACGAAGCACAGTAATTTCGCCCACAAAAGCCAACACACTCTTTTGGCTTGGCAGATATGAAGAACGCGTTTACCTAACGCTACATCAGCTACGTAAATGCTACGACAAAATGATAGACGGCGCCCCCGAAGACTATCAGACCTTCTGGAGCAAACTCGACGCTATGGGAATGTATCAAACCAACGACGAATTCACACTCGGCATGATGTATGACAAAACATACCCTTGCTCAGTGATTGCTGCCCAAACAAAAGCTATGGACAATGCCATTTTGCTCAGAGAAGACATAATGTCAGAATCGCTAAGCTACATAGAAATGAGCGTTGCACTAATGAACGAATGCAAAGAAAAAAGCGAAAAAAACGTAATATGCTTGCAGCCCATCATCGACTGGTCGCTTGCCTTCTGGGGAGCAGCCGAGCAGTATCTGCAAAACCACAATGCACTCAACATCATGATGACAGGGCGCAACATAGAAAACCTCGATATGCAAGTGCGCTTTGGCTACAGCTATGAACGTGTGCAACTGGCATTCGACTCGCTCAAACGATATAGGCAGCAGAAGCACGACTTCTTTGACACTGAAGTTGTTGGCGAACTAGAAAGCATGCTAAAAAAAGAACTCTTCGACATCAACAACATTGCCTACAAAAACCGTTTGCTTACATCAATCAACAAATTGGCTAAGGTGTAGAAAGGTAGGAAAATGAAACGCTATTTGTATAACTATCAGACCATTGTAACATTTAGCCAACCCGTAGTCCAACACTCAATAATATTGCGCTGTCAGCCACTAAGCAATACCTTCCAAACCATAGAGTCTGAACACTTGCTACTACCACCCTACTATTGGCTACGCAATGGCACCGATGCATTTGGCAACCGAACGGTATATGGTGGAGCCACAAAGCCCATATCAGTATTTGCCTACGTGAGCACAGGCATTGTTGCTACGCAAGAATATACTGAGAGGGCGCGTGGCGAAAACCTATACCTCTACACATTGCCATCAGAGCTCACAAAGTTTACGCCACAAATGCAGCAATGCACACAAACAAGCTACGCTACCAACGTGTTTGACAAAGCAGCCGACATTTGCCAAATAGTAAACCAAATGCTTAGCTATGCTACCAATAGCACCACCGTAGAGACATCGGCTACAGAGGTGTTTGCCAACAAACGAGGTGTATGCCAAGACTATGCTCACCTGATGATAGCTTTATGCCGCGCTAACCAAATAGCAGCTCGCTACGTGTGCGGATTTGTTGAAGGCACTGGCGAAACACACGCTTGGGTAGAGGTAACTGATGGCTTCAATTGGCATGGCTTCGACCCCACCCACAACCGCACCGAATTGCAAGGCTACGTGAAGATAGCCCATGGGCGCGACTCGGCTGACTGCCCCGTATGCAGAGGCATGTTTTGCGGACAAGCTACACAACAGACACAAATAAGTGTAACACTACAACAACTATGATAAAAACTATAGTATCGACCGAACTACCTATTGATGAACAATTTCGCATACGCAAAAACGTCATTCAGCACGGCAATAGCCACAAGCGAATATGCGTTGTAACAGGCACTCATGGCGATGAACTCGAAGGTCAAATGATCTGCTACGAACTCGTGCGAATAGCCAATCAACAAAAAGAGCTACTCAACGGCACACTTGAAGTGTACCCAGCACTCAATCCGCTTGGCATCGACACCATACAACGTGGCATACCAAACTTCGACCTCGACATGAATCGCATCTTCCCCGGCGACCCAAACGGCACTATGGCCGAACAAACAGCACACGCCATTGTTGAAGACATCAAAGGTGCTGACATGGTGATAGACATTCACTCAAGCAATCTATACCTCTACGAAACGCCACAAGTTCGCATCAATGTACATAATGCTGACACTCTCATACCATTTGCTCAGCAATTGGGCGTAGACTTTGTGTGGGTGCACGATGCTGCTACTGTGCTTGAAGCTACACTTGCACATTCGCTCAATTCAACCGGCACACCTTGTTTGGTAGTAGAGATGGGCGTAGGGCAACGCATCAACTACGATATGTGCCAAAAACTTGTTAGCGGCATTCTGAACCTAATGCAAACAATGGGCATTTGGTTGGGCACTAACACTGACGAGCAACAACTACCTATGGTTTGCCAAGGCGACAATGTAACATTTCTCAATGCTGAAACATCAGGAGTCTTTCTGACCAAAATAAAGTGTGGCGTATGGGTAAAAAAAGGCGAAGAGATAGGACAAATAGTTGATCCACTGCGTGGGCAAATACTAAGTAGCGTCAATTCGCCCACCGATGGCTTTTTGTTCACCATCAGAGCCTACCCCATTGTATATGAAGGCTCGCTTATGGCACGTATTTTTAATTCAACGGAGAAATGAGAATAGAAACTATATTTGAAATGACATCGCCCTATCGCGACAACTTTCGGATTGCGGGCTATCATTTTGGCGAAGGCGAAAAAACGCTTGCAATAGTAGGAGCTATGCGTGGCGACGAGGTGCAACAGCAATATATCTGTTCGCAAATAGTCAACCATCTGAGTGCTATGGAGCAACGTGGCGAAATAACTGCAGGCAATAGCATATTGGTCATACCCTCATGCAACCCTTTTTCTATGAATGTAGGTAGGCGTTTTTGGGCAATGGACAATACAGACATCAACCGAATGTTTCCGGGCTACGACCGCGGCGAAACCACTCAACGCATTGCCACTGCCATATTTTCTGCTATCAATGGATTCCGCTTTGGCATACAAATGGCAAGCTACTATGTGCCGGGCAACTTTGTGCCACACGTCAGAATGTTTTCTACCGGATACGAAGATATTGCCACTGCTAAGCTTTTTGGCATGAAGTACGTAACTACTTGTAAACCACGCCCATTCGACACTACCCTACTCAACTACAATTGGCAACTTTGGAACACCAAAGCCTTCTCAGTATATGCTGGGCACACCAACCAAATAGATAATAAAACAAGTATTGAAACTATTGATGCTATACTACGCATGATGAAACGAACGGGCATAATAAACCGAGGCGCTTTAGGCACTGTATATGAGTCAGAAGTGATAGATGAAGCTGACTTGCTACACATTAAAGCGCAACATGCTGGCATATTTTGTAGGTTGGCAGATGCAGGCAGCAGAATAGCACAAGGAGAAACTATAGCGCAAATCATCGATCCATACAACGGACAGATTATCAGCAACGTAGAAGCGCCAACCGATGGCATTGTATTTTTTGCTCACAACAAACCTCTGGTGCTACAAAATGCACTACTATTTATGGTGCAAGGAGGAACTGAATGATGTTCGCCCTACTTTATTATCTTCTTGCTAACTATTTTGCTAACAACTGACGGGCACCATTTGTTGAGCCAAAGCGCAAGCCAACCTTCAACAAATGATAATACTCTGAATCGGCGCTCGCTCTCTATACCTTTTCTGATAGCTTTGGCAACCTTTTCGGCACTCATCAGCCTCTCTTCGTCGAGGGGCGATGAGCCTTGAGGTGTGCCATTGGCAGTGAGTGCTGCTTTGCGCACGTTTGATGTTGTGTAGCTTGGTGCTATAATGAATACTTTGAGCCCTGTATGCAAATATTCGTTGCGAATGGTCTCAAGAAAACCACGCATTGCAAATTTTGATGCCGAATAACCTGTCCGACCGGGCAAACCTATGTGACCTGCCACCGAACTTACGCCAACTATTGTGCCATGCGAAGCAAGCAAGTGTGGCAATGCAGCTTTGGTACAATACACTGTGCCCCAAAAGTTTACATTCATCACCTCATGCAATACTTTTATGTCAACTTTGTCAAAATCAGCACGCATAGAGATGCCTGCATTGTTGATTAGCACATCAAGATGTCCAAAATATGATAGCGTTTCGGCAATGAGTTGCTGACATTGTTCGGGATTGGTAACATCAGTAGGCACAACGAGTGTACGCCTTCCAGAAGGATCGACCGAATCAGCAACGGCACAAAGCTCAAGTTCGTTACGTGAAGCAAGCACTACTTTAGCACCTGCCCTCACCATATCAATGGCACAAGCTCGCCCTATGCCTGACGAAGCTCCGGTAATGACAACAACCTTGTCAGCAACATTCATAATATCAACCTCTTACGGTTTTATTCATTAGCAATGCATCGGCTATAACCATGGCAGCCATAGCCTCTACAATGGGCACTGCGCGAGGCACAACGCATGGGTCGTGCCGCCCTTTGACGGTGGTGAGCACCTCTTGATGTAGTGCATTTACTGTTTGTTGTTGCATAAGTATAGTAGCTGTAGGTTTGAAGGCTACATTGAAGTAAATATCTTCACCATTCGACACGCCACCTTGTATGCCACCGCTGTTGTTGGTGCGAGTGCGCACGCGGTTGTTGTCGATATAAAAAACATCGTTGTGCTCAGAGCCTCGCATTGATACACCACTAAAGCCTGAGCCGTATTCAAATCCTTTTACTGCATTGATAGAGAGCATAGCGTGAGCCAATAGGGCTTGCAATTTATCAAAACAAGGTTCGCCCAAGCCTACAGGCACTCCGCTCACTACGCAGGTGATAACGCCACCAATTGAGTCTTTCTGATTGCGCACCTGCTCTATTTCAGCTATCATGCGTTCAGCTACGGCTGCATCCGGACAGCGAACAATGTTATTTTCAACTGCTGAGAGGTCGAGATTGGTGTATGGTGTATTTAGCACTATGCTACCCACTTGCTTGGTGTATGCTCTGACGCTAATGCCATGCTTGCTTAGCAATATTTTGGCTATAGCACCACCTACAACTCTTGAGATGGTTTCGCGTGCTGATGTGCGTCCGCCACCTCGATGGTCTCTGATACCATATTTTTCAAAAAAAGTATAATCAGCGTGTGACGGACGAAAGGTATCAACAATATTGTCGTAGTCTGACGAATGTTGGTTTTCGTTTTCAACGATAAAACCAATTGGCGTACCTGTTGACTTACCGCCAAAGATTCCACTCAAGATGCGCACACGATCTTTTTCGTCGCGTGGGGTTGTTATTTTTGACTGTCCCGGTCTGCGGCGGTTGAGTTCGCTCTGAATAAAGTCGACATCGATGTCGATTCCGGGCACCATTCCGTCAACAACGCCACCTACGGCTTCGCCATGCGACTCGCCAAATGTGGTTAGCCTGAAAACATTACCAAACGTATTCCTCACAGCTTTTTATATTTTTTAGGGTTTGACAGAAAAAACTTCTTAGTGGCAACCGCCACAACCATTTGAGCCACAACCATTTGAGCCACAGCCACCGCCACAACTACTACAATGAGATGTTTGATTGATTTCTTCAGCAGTAGCTTCGCGCACTTCAATTATTTTGCCAGAGAAGTAGAGTGTTTCGCCAGCGAGAGGTGAGTTGAAGTCCATCTTCACTTCAGTGTCAGTTATGTTGAGAATGCGACCATTGACTCTTTGTCCACCCTCTCCTATCATAGGCACTGTATTGCCAATTTTCAGAAGGTCAGAACGCAATTCACCATCAACAACAAAAACATCTTTCGGTATGTTGACTACGGCATCGTTGCGATATTCGCCGTAGGCTTCATCAGGCTTAAGTATAAACTGAAAGTCATCGCCTGTCTTAAGTCCTTCGAGGTGTTGTTCAAAAATGGGCAACATAGTTCCAATGCCAAAAACGAAATTCATTGGGCGTTCGGTTGTAATTTTTTCTACCAAAGGTCCGTTGGCCGAGCCCTCTGTACGCAATTCATAGGCAAGCGATACGAAAGCATTTTTCTGAATATTCATCTAATTATTGTTTTTTTATGAATTGATTTTGGCGCAAATTTAATGAAAATATCATGGTTCTTTAATTTAAAAACCTTTTCTTCTGTTACTTTTTATTCAAGTTTCGCAATTGAAGTAGCCCCGAAAGGGCGAAAGAAATACAACGGAAAATTACTTTCCAACAATATGCACGAAACCCGATTTTCACCTCGCGGTTGTCGCCTTTGTCACGGAGCGTAAAGAAAATTATCGTAGCGAAGCGCCCGAAACGATTTTCTGTTTGAGCGAAGCGA
>CAJONN010000101.1 GCA_905235955.1 uncultured Marinilabiliaceae bacterium | reverse complement strand
TCGCTTCGCTCAAACAGAAAATCGTTTCGGGCGCTTCGCTACGATAATTTTCTTTACGCTCCGTGACAAAGGCGACAACCGCGAGGTGAAAATCGGGTTCCGTGCTTATTGTTGGAAGGCTATTTGTTGGGTATGTTTCTTTCGCCCATTCTTATTTTCTGTGCGTTTTTCACTTGCGAAACTTGAGGTCTTTAGACAAACGATTTACCTTTTACAAGCCAAGCCAAACCGAAGGTAAAGAGTATGATAAATTCATCGAAGATGACAAGATGTGGTGCATATTTGCTTAGTATGCCTATGAATATGAGTAGCACAATTATTATTGCACCTGAAATGCGATAATATATTTTGTAGGCGTTGGAGTTGCATTTAGCAAAGTTGACGATTAGGTTTAGTGCAAACGATAGGAACAGGAGGCTTGCTGAGGTCATGTGAAATACCTGACTTATGCGCGGCTTGAGTTGCAAGATGCCAACTTTTTCGTATATCGACACAAATGTATCGGGCGAGTCGTTGAAGGTGGGATAGCAGGGGAATAGTATCACCGCCAATGCTGCTATTGCTGATGCTCTGTTGATGATGCGATCAGCACTGTCGTAGCCTCTGTATGTAAACAGAAATAATGATACGATGCCCAATATTATTGCCATTATGGGTGTTTGGTAGTAGGTGATGGATATGCTATACCACCAACCATCGAACCAATGAATGGGATATGCGGTTGCTACTGACAATGGCAACAGTATGCCCAAAAATCCTATTGCTTTGCGCTGAGCTAAATAACTAATATTTCTGTCATTCATAGAGTTATAAATTTTATAAGGGGAGCAACTAGCCTAACATAATACACCTTAATTTTATGCAAAGATAGGTAAAATTAACTAACTAAAGTACATTTACTCTGTTTTTTATCTACGAAAATAGCTACTCTATTATCTTCTCTGTTTTTTTATTTAACTCAAGTTTCGCAAGTGAAGTAGCTCCGAAGGAGCGAAAGAATACAGGCAGGGGGGAGCGCAGCGTAACCCCTGCTAATTATGCGCCCTCCACAATATTAGCCCCGAAGGGGCGAAAGAACAATAACGCACAATTGCAATCATTCTGTCGCCCCTTCGGGGCTAAGGTTGTTGGTTTATATGTAATGCAGTGGTTTCGCTTCGCTACACCACTGCCTGTGGTCTATCGCCCTTTCAGGGCTTATTTTCTGTGCGTTTTTCACTTGCGAAACTTGAGATCTTTATTTCAGATAATCATCGAAATAACGAATAATCTTCTTAAACAAATGTACCCTATCGTGCCCAATTACGTTATGCTCGTGTTGCGGATATACAGCGTAATCAATAAGCACATCATTATCAACAGCATTTTGCAATAATCGGAGCGAATTCTGCCACACTACAACAGGGTCAACATCGCCGTGTATTACAAGCAGTCGCCCACGTAGTTTGTCGGTTTGCTGACTGATGTTGTTGTTGGCATATCCTGTTGGGTTCTCTTGTGGCGTATCCATATATCGTTCGCCATACATCACTTCGTACAAACTCCAGTCGCACACAGGTCCGCCAGCTACGCCTGCTTTGAATATGTCGTTGTGGTTGAGCATCATAGATATTGTCATGAAGCCACCAAAGCTCCAACCATGTATGCCAATGCGGTCAGCGTCTACGTAGGGCAATGTTTTCAAATAGTTGATGCCTTGCATTTGGTCAGCCATTTCGCACACTCCGAGTTGGCGATGAATAGCATGTTCGTATTCTTTGCCCCTATATTCCGTACCTCTATTGTCCATTGTGAAAACAATGTAACCTTGCTCTGCCAAGTATAACTTCCATGTCGATGCGCCATAGAGCCACGATGCGCTAACCATCTGCGAGTGCGGACCGCCATAGAGATATACTACTACTGGATATTTCTTGTTTGGGTCGAAGTCTGATGGCAATATGAGCCTGCCTGTAAGGTCAAATTTACCATCTGCACTCTTCAAGTCAACAGTTTTTATCTGTGGCATGTCGAACCCTTCGTATGGGTTGACTATTGTTTTGATGGTGCTGATTAGTTTACCATCGCGAGTACTCTGAATGGTCGATTTCTTGGCACACGATGGCGACGAAAAGTTATCGACAAACACTGTTTGGTCTGGACTAAAGAAAGCTGTATGTACGCCATATCCGCTACTTAGGCGAGTGATGTGTCCTTTGAGATCTACTTTGTATATATCTCTTGTCAGATAACCTTCTGCATTGGCCTGAAAATATATCTCTTTTTTCGTAGCGTTGTATTCGTAAAGCTCTGTAACACACCAATTACCATTAGTAAGTTGCTTGCAACTGCCGTTGCTAAGGTTGTAGAGGTAGATGTGTTTGAAACCATCGCGCTCACTTATCCATGCAAATTGATTGTCAGACAAGAAGAGTGGCGGCGTGCATGGTTCAACCCATTCATTGTCAGTCTCTTCAAACAATGTCTTTATCAATTCGCCATTTTGGGCATTGTATATGTTGAACCACAAGTGATTTTGTTCACGATTTATCTCGGCTACGGTTATGTAGCTATCGTTGCTACTCCATGCTATATTGGTGAAGTATCTATTTGTAGGTGAGGCTGTTTTGAGGTAGATAGTGCTTTGTGTACCAACATCAAATATACCTACCGAAACTTCGTGGCTCGTCATGCCTGCCATTGGGTAGCGTATGGGCTTTGTTTGGGCTTCGCGCTGGCTGATGTCTACTATCGGATACTCTTGCACCATGCTTTCGTCCATGCGGTAGAATGCCAACTTGTCACCTTTATTCGACCAAAATATGCCGCCATTTATGCCAAATTCGTTTCGGTGTACAGCCTTTCCATATACTATGCCGTTGGCACTTTCAGAGTTTACTTTGATGCTGTCAGCCGAAGGCGTTACTACATATAGGTCGTCATCTTTGTTGACTGCCTGATAGCCTTGTGCCGAAGTGTTGGGGTGTCTCTCTTGTGGCTTATCGGCAACATATTCATGTCCGTTGACGAATGTACCATTAGACGAATATGGATAATATTGCCTAAATTCTTTACCACCCGGAACTGTCATTTCAAGAGTGAGTTTTTTCTGTGCACATATAGCAGTAGTTGCAATTGTTGCAACAATTAGTGCTACTAACGATCTGTTTTGCATTGTTTTATAAAGTCTTGTGTATATTATTTTTTTTGAAAAATTATTTTCTTTAATAACTCAAGTTTCGCAAGTAGAAATGTTCTGCAAACAAATTTCCAAACACGACTTTTTCATTAGTCGCGAGGTAAAAATCGAGTTTCGTGCTAATTGTTGAAAGACAATTTGTTGGGTATATTTCTTTCGCCCATTCTTATTTTCTGTGTATTTTTCACTTGCGAAAGTTGAGTTACTTTACTTGCAAAGTTGAGTTTTTAACAATAAAAAAATCAGAAGGTCTTGCACTCCTCTTATTGTGTGTGTGGCAAGACCTTCTGTAAGTTGATGATTTTATAGCATATATAAAATGCTTATTTGTTTGCTTCGTATACTCTAACCCAGTCAACAGTGAGTTGTGCCGCTGGTGCATTGCCTTTGGCTGTCACATTGCTGCTGATGTTGATGTACATAGGCACTTGTGGTATGTCAGCTCTTTGCTGATGAATCTCTTTACCGTTGATGTACCAAGTGAGGTTATCAGCTTTCCATACAAGTGATATGATCTGATATTCGCTGAAGTTTGCGCCATCTACGGTTACAGTTTTTGGTACATTGTTGGTTACACTACCTACACGAATGCTCTTCTTGTCAGAGCCAAAACTTACGACATTGATCATTGGCGACTGTTTTTCACCAACCAACCAAATATTGTGTACTACTGGTGCGCTATTGCTCAGCTTCACCTTGAAGTCGAATCTGCCATATTTTTGGCGGAACGAAGCTCCAGTATTAATGAGCGATGATGTAAAGTCAAACTTGCCATCAATGAAGCCTACTGTTGGGTTCCAACGTTTGCCTTGGGCTGCTTCTTGGCGTGTTTCGATGGTGAGTTCAGAGCCAGATGTGTGAATATTTTTGGCTGTGAATGTTTGACGTTCGTCCATAAGCGAATATGAAGTGTTGGCCAATGCTATGCCATAGTAGTAACCCACGCCCCATTTTTGCTTGTCGAATGTGTTAAACTCATCGTTGAAAACAAGCTTGCGGTTGGCTATTTCAGCAAAGGTGTTAGCTGAACGATTTTTCTGATACCAAGCAATATCTTTGTCTTTAGCAAGTTGCTCATATTCGTTGATTAGTTGTGCTTCTGCGCTCTTTTTGAAGCGTTTAGAGTCGTCCATCTCAGCTTTGAATTTCTGAAATTCGCTTGAGTTTACAACTACTTCGAGCGATTCGAGTTTCTTCAGTCGGTCGCTACCCTCAACGCGTACAAAGTTTTTGTAAGCGTCTGATGCTTCAGTTTTTTTGACGAATTTTACAGCACTATTGCTACTCAAGTTCTGATACTCTTTCAGTTGCTGATATTTATCAGTATTCTTGAAGTCTTTTTGTGCTTGTGCAGCAACAAAACTTGGCGCAGTTACTATAGCTTCAAGCTCTTTATAACGGTTGTATTCGTTGGTTTGCTTAGCCATGTTCAGGCGTTTGTCGAGCTGCTTCGACTTGAACTTAGCATGCTGCTTCAGGTCTGATGTATTTTTGAGTTTTAGGTACTCTTGTTCTTGCTTGTATGCGTCAGTATCTCTGAATCTTTCGGTCTTCAGCTTTTGAACTTTGTTTTTAAATTCAGCCGTGTTTATTTTAGCTTCAAGTTCTTGGTATCTGGCATATTTGCTCGATGATGCTATTTGTTTGAAACGCTCATAATCTGCATTTTCTTGCTTCAGACGCGCTTCGTACTTTTGGGTAGACGGATATTTGCCACCAAATAGAAAACTTAGAAATCCCATTTATTTTAGTGTATTTGTTTTTACTTTTTTATTGATATTAGGGCGAATTTAATCAAAATAATTTAATAGCAACCATATTATCTCATTTTTCTACGAATAGCACGAAAAATAGTTTAGCTAAAAAACTCAAAATTTAACCCCGAATGAGCGAAAAGAATTGCTATTGCTATGCGTCACGTCTTTCGTTCCTTTATAGATGCTTTACTTGCGGAACTTAAGTTACTGATTCACAAGCCATTCAGCAAACATTTCAGCCTCTATACTATTAGCTATCACGGCAGGATCGCCAAAACATTGCCGAGGTTCGTCAAGACCACACCATTGTTTGGCTGCCAAAACTCGGCGCACCTTGAGCTCAAAATCAGATGAAGAGATGGTGGCATTTTGCAAGGATGCGCTAATGCTGCTAATGGCTGTGGGCACATCAACCGAAAATTCTACTACATCGTTGCCTGCCTGAAGCGCCATTGCCTCCAAATTGCGTCCATTGCCTGCTATTTTTGCACCTTGCATATTCATTGCATCGCTTATTATTAGTCCGCCAAAATTAAAATCGTGGCGCAACAGTTTGCTCAGCATCTGCTCTGATAGGCTTGCCGCAGCACCTGTTTCGTCTAAAGCAGGAGCTATCAGATGCGCACTCATCACACCCATAACGCCATCGCTGATGAGCGACCTAAAGGGCATTAGTTCAACCGAATCGAGGCGAGCACGACTATGTTTCAGAACCGGAAGCGATAGGTGCGAATCGGTATCAGTGTCGCCATGACCCGGGTAGTGCTTTGCCACTGCTATGCATCCTTCAGCTTGCACTCCTCGCACAAAAGCGCGTCCGCAACGTGCCACGTGCTCTGCCGACGACGAGAATGCACGCTTGCCTATAATTGGATTTTGCGGATTGGTATTGACATCGACAACGGGTGCAAAGTTTATGTTGATGCCACAAGCTCGCATTTGCTTGCCAACAAAATGCCCCATTTTTTCGATGCTAACCGTATCGGCCAATTCGCCCAAGATGTTGTTTTTCGGATAGGCTGTTACATCGCTCATTCGCATTGCTAAGCCATTTTCGCCATCAACGGCTATCAGTAGCGGATATTTGGCATGCGCCGAGAGCTGACTGACGATGCCTACTACATCGTTGAGCGACATCTGAAGTAGCAACACGCCGCCAACATTGTAGCGCTCTATTATTTTGCAAGTGCGCTTTATGCTCTCTGCCGACGGATTACCATCGAGGGCTATCCATATCAGTTGTGCTATGCGTTCTTCAGTGCTCATTTGATTGTAGAGCGAGTCGACCCAAGCTGTTGATATGGCTTTGTTCCAATCTATTGGAGCAATGGTGCGTTGTGGCACATCGTAGAGCAAATATCTCTGCCTCAGTTGTTTATACTCATCAAGCTGAGGTTGCCAAGTGCTTCGGATTGAGTCGGCTGAGAGCCCGTTATCTATTTGCTGACGCAATGTTTTGTTGCCAGCAAGCAAATCAAAAAATTTTGCATTTTGCCAAAATTTATCTCCCAACACTTTTCTGAATTGCAAAAATATGTCCAACGACAATTTCTGTGGTGCATCAGCGTGGCGCAAATCTAAGCCATAGCAAAGTTTGCCATTGTGTAGCGGACTCTTTGCGCCCTCAGTAGGCATGGGGGTAAATGTGTAGTCGAAGTCAGTAGCCAACGGCGAACCAACAACCTCAAAAGGTGTTGCAGTTCCCCTACCAACACTCACGTTTGTTGCCTCAAAAAAGCACAACGATGGATAGAGCCTTATGGCATGTGGTGTTTTGAGGTTGGGCGATGGCGGAATGCTAATGTTGTATGGGCGCGAATGAGAGTAGTTGTCCATTGTTACTACTTTCAGATTGCAATGCAAAGCACCTTGTAGCCATTTTTCGCCATTTATCATAGCCGCCAATTCGCCCACTGTAAGCCCATAGACAACTGGTATGGGGTGCATGCCAACAAAGCTACTACACGAAGGCTCGAGCACAGGTCCGTCGATGTAGTCGGCATTAGGATTAGGACGGTCGAGCACTATCAGCGTTTTGCCATTTTCGGCACAAGCCTCCATAACATAATGCAGTGTAGATATATAGGTATAGAAACGCACACCAACATCTTGCAAATCATATATAACAATATCTATATCAGCCATTTGCGCATTAGTAGGCTTTTTATTTTTGCCATATAAACTAACAATGGGCAAGCCTGTGCGAGCATCAGAGTCGTCAGAGAGCGTTTCGCCAGCATCGGCCACACCTCTGAAGCCATGTTCGGGCGCAAATATTTTTACCACATCAACGCCCTGAGCCAAAAGCGTGTCGCACAGATGTACGCCATCTACCACCGATGATTTGTTTACCACCAATGCCACACGTTTGCCTTGCAAATAGGGCACATAAGCAGGCATTTTTTCATTGCCCAAAACTATTGGCGGCTCTGGCTCATCGGATTGTTCGTTGGTTGCCACCTGAGCCGAACAGCAACAAAAAACGAATGCAAAAAAAGAGGAAAACAGTGATAGATATTGACCGATAAAGTGATTCATATTGTATTTTTATAAAAAAACATCTCAAGTTTCGCAAGTAGAAATGTACTGCAAACAAATTTCCAAACACGTTTTTTTCATTAGTCTTTTACTTTTTATTTCGCTACGCTCAATCATCTTCGGGTCTTTTCGCAAGACTCAACGATGATTGAGCGAAGCGAAACGAAGTTCGGCGTAGCCAAATAAAAAGTAACAAAAAGAACTCGTCGCTGTTGCCACTCCGCTAAAA
>CAJONN010000100.1 GCA_905235955.1 uncultured Marinilabiliaceae bacterium | reverse complement strand
GCTCAAACAGAAAATCGTTTTTAACGCTTCGCTACGATAATTTTCTTAACGCTCCGTGCCAAAGGCGACAACCGCGAGGTGAAAATCGAGTTTCGTGCTAATTGTTGGAAGGCTATTTGTTGGGTATATTTCTTTCGCTCTTTTGGAATCGCTTCACTTGCGAAAGTATTGACATTACCGCTTGCAAAAGTTGAATAAAAAAACTTGACCCATATTTCACAACATGAGTCAAGACGTTCAAGTATTGAAAAAATATAAACCTCTATATTGTTTTCAGAATCAGTATTTTATACTCCGCGATAATATTCGAGAATTTTTGCGCGGAAGATATATTCATATTTGGCTTGAATGCGGTCGGCTACAGCTTTGAGCCATGCGGTGCGACTCTGATTGTATTCAGTTTGTGTAGCTTTGCCATTGTCGAATTTCTTACCAATAAGCTCAAACGATGTCGCAGCACTCTCTTCGGCTACAAGGCTGCTACCATATTTGCTCTCGGCAGCTACTGCGTTGTAGTAAGCTTGTTGCACCTCTTTGTATAGAGCCTTTTTGTCGGCATCGAGCTGAAGATTTAGGTTGTCAACTTGTGTGCGAGCTATGCGCACTTCGTTGCGTGTAGCAAAGCGGTTGAATACCGGTATGTGTAGCGACAAATTGATGTATTTGTTGAAGTTCTGATCCATTTGGTCGCCAAATGAATCGTGCGTATAACCACTTGTTGTATAATAGTTTGAGCCCAAACCAGCACTCAGGTTGAGCGATGGCGAATGTCCGCCTTTTGCCACCTTCACATTGCGCTCGGCTGCAGCTATGCGTGTTTCGTCGCCTCTGATTACTGCCTTGTTGTGTAGCGCATCGGCATATACTTCGCCTACTGAGGCTATTTGCATCAGCTGTGCCGTTGTGTCGGGCTGCTCGATGGCAAAGTTGTCGGGCGAGGCAAGTTCAAGGAGTTGACTGAGGTCGAGCAAGGCAAGCTGATACTCGTTGTTGGCTTGCACCACGCTGAGTTCGTCTTGAGCCAATGCGGCACGAGCTTCAGCTACATCGCTCTCTGAAGCTTTGCCGTTTTGCTGCATCTTTTCGCGCTGCGTCAATACGCTTTGGCTTAGCTCGGCTTGGCGCTGTGCCACTTGGCGTAGTTCGTCGGCATAGAGAGCTTGCAGGTAGGCTTGTGTAACGCTGATGCCCATATCCTCCTTAGCTCGTTGCAGGTCGGCAGTGGCAGCTTCGAGGTTGAGGCGACGCACTTGCACATTGTTGTAGCTCTGCATACCTGAGAAGAGGTTGACCGATGCCGAAAGATCGAACGAGGTATTGCTTGTGTTGCGGTTGACGTAGGTGTTGTCCATCGACAATCCGCGCCCAAAGCCCCAACTTTGCGAAGCATTGGCATTCACTGTTGGCAAGAAATTCATCTGAGCAGTATTGAGCTCTATCTCGCTCTGCTCTATGGTGTTTTGTTGTTGCTTTATGCTTATGTTGTTTTCAATGGCATAGCTTATGCATTTTTCAAGTGTCCAACGCTCTTGAGCATTAGCTGCCGTTGCACATAATAGCATTATTATGAATATATTGCGCATAATAATTCTAAAATTATGAATTACGAAATATTATTTTTCTGGGACACACCGATGACACGAATTGAATAGATTTTAGTAGATTGTTTTACTAATTATATCTGTGTCATCTGTGTTCTCAGTGTGAGAATTATGATTTATCAATTATTCACCTGATTGCCTCTAATTATGTCGCCTTCAGCAACACCATCTTTCACCTCTATTTTGATGCCATCAGAGATGCCAATGGTTATTTGTCGGCGGTCGAATTGCTGTGTGGGGACGCTATCAGTAAGTACGTAGACAAATGTGCTATCGCCACTAAACTCAAGCGAACTCTCTGGCACTGTGAGCACACCTTTGGCACTTTGAAGCACTATTTGAGCATTGGCACTATAGCCCGAACGCACTGTAATACTGTCTGGTACGTGCATGGCAGCCTTTATTTCAAACTGGTTGGCTCCATTTTGCTCTACACCTTTGGGCGAGATATATTCGAGCTTGGCATCGAAAACAACATCTTGCAAAGCACCAAGCGTAATATTCACAAGCATACCCTCTCTGAGCCTACCAACCTCCGTTTCGTCGATATTGCCTTTGAAAATAAGGTCGTTCATGTCGGCAACAGTGGCTATGGTTGTGCCATCGTTGAATGTGTTGCTAAGGATAACTGAGTTGCCCACCTTCACCGGAATGTCAAGAATAAGACCTGTGATGGTAGAGCGAATGAGTGTATTGCTGGCATTGGCAGAACGTTTGCTGATGCCCGTCTTGACAATTTCAAGGTTGTCTTCGGCTGTTGAAAGTTCCTCTTGATTCTTCTTGTAAGTAGCTTCAGCATTGTCGAACTCCTCAGTACTGATAAGTTTTTCGTCGTGCAGATTTTTTACGCGCTCAAAGTCGGTTTTAGCTTGTTCAAAGTTGATGCGAGCCACACGCACACGACTTTCAGCAGCATTGAGTTCGCCCATTTCAGGAATAACCTTCACCTTGGCTATAACCTCATCTTTCTGCACCATCTGACCAGCCTCTTTATATATTTCAGTGATAATGCCCGATATTTGTGGTTTGATATCGATTTCGTTGCGAGGCTCTATTTTACCGGTAGCTATAGTAGTTTTTTCTATATCAGCAATGGCTGCTTTCGACGTTTCGTACGTAGTTTCTACAGGCTGACCTTTTGACCAAAGATAGTAGAATGTCCAGATGAATATAAGCACTACAACAACAAGTGCAGCTATTTTGAAAAATCGTTTCATGATATTTATTAGTTATTGATTATTAATTACTTACTCTTCTCTCATTGCCTCAATAGGTTTTATGGCCATAGCTCTGAGTGCCGGTGCCAGAGCAGAAAAGATGCCAAGCAGAGCCAATATCACTGTGATGCCAATACCCGTAGAGAGCATAATGCCAAAGCCATAGTGCCTACCCGCATCGGTTGTGACGAAGGTGTCGATAATGTTGAGCACACCAACACCAAACGAGAGTCCGCACAAGCCAGCAAAAATGGTTAGGATCAGACATTCAGATATTATTTGTAGCAAAATATCTGACGAATGTGCACCAATGGCGCGACGTATACCAATCTCTGAGGTGCGTTCTTTGATGGTTACAATCATAATGTTAGAGACGCCAATAGCACCGGCAAGCAAAGTGCCCAAGCCAATTATCCAAACAAGGATATTGAGTCCGATAAAAAGGTTGTCGATCATCGAAAACTCTGCTTCAGCATTGAGCGATGCTACAGCTTGCTTGTCGTCAGGGTGAATGAGGTGAATAGACTTGAGCATGCTTGATATTTTTTCTTCAGCTTCGCTCACCTTATGACCTTCCTTCATGGTGTAGGCAAGCACATGCACCTCATCGCCTTTGTTATAAGCCTTTACAAGTGTAGAGAATGGTATCATAACACTCTCAGAAGTGTTGCCATTGATGCTTATAATCGACTCGCTCACACTTACGCCTATCACGCAGTAGTGGATGCCATCTATGCTGATATATTTACCGCAAGGATCTTCGCCCTTTTTGAACAAAGCTTCGTAGACTATTTTGCCCAAAACTGCCACTTTACGACTTTCTTTCAGGTCGACCTCATTGATAAAACGACCATATTTCATAGGCTGATGCTCAATGAAGTTGTAGTCTGGTTCCAAACCTTTGAGGGTGCAATCGTTGTACTTGTTGTCGTTGTAAACTATTGTTCTGCTCCACTCTGTTGTTGTGCCAGCTATCACATCTATCTCTTTCACATTTTGGCGGATAGCTTCAACATCTTTTCGCTCAATATTCCAGTATCTGCCCTTTCTGAAGCCTTTGTAGGGAATGCTAGTACTGTTGGAAAAGACAAAGCCTGAGTTGGTAGCAAAACCATCGAGCTGCATAAAGAGCATCTGCTTCAGCCCATTGCCACCGCCCGAAAGCAAGACAAGCATAAATATGCCCCAAAACACGCCAAAAGCCGTCAGGAAACTTCTCGAACGATTGCGCGTGAGCGTATCGAGTATTTCGGTTAATGTATCTCTGTCGAATCGCATTGTTATTAGTTATGAATTATGAGTTACGAATTACTCTTGACATTGTCATTCTGAGCGAAACAAAGAATCTTCCGTCATTTAATCCTTCGCTACGCTCAGGATGACAACCTTCATTTTCAATTGATTATTGTTCTCTCAACGCCTCAATTGGTTTGATGCTTACAGCGCGTTTGGCTGGGAAGAAGCCAGCCAATGTGCCTGCTATAACAAGTGTTAGCGTGGCTTCGAGAGCTATTTTGATGTCGACTGTTGGGTCGCGAAAGGCTGGCGTATCCATCTGCATCACTATCATGTTTATCACCTCTGTTGCGCCAATGCCCACTACCATGCCTATATAGCCAAAGAGTGCTGTTATGGCAATACTCTCTAATATTATGAGTATCAGTATCTGACGAGGTTTTGCGCCCAAGGCTTTGCGTATGCCAAATTCGTGAGTGCGCTCTTTCACTGTGATGAGCATAATGTTCGATACGCCTACAATGCCACTTATGAGTGTGAGCAAACCAATTATCCAAATGGCTGTTTTTAGTATGTTTAGGGCTCCGTTGGTTTGCAAATATTGCGTCATGCGGTTCCAAATCCAAATGGCATTGGTATCGTCTTTGTCAAAATATCGGCGCGAACCAAGCAACGAGCGTATCTCAACTTCAAAGGCTTCGTTGTCTTCCACGCTGCTAAGTCCTTTGGTGGTCATCACCATTCGGTTTATGTAGCCATCTTTCTGATAGATGGTCGATAGGGTTGTAAATGGCACCATCACCTCTTGCGAGCCCCAGCGATTATCGTCAGTGTAAATGCCTATCACTTTGTAGTAGAGGTCGTTTACTTTGACAAACTTGCCTACGGGGTCGTCGTTTGGGAAGAGCACTTCAACGTTTTTGTTGCCAAGCACACACACTTTGCGTTCTTCGTTGATGTCTATTTGATTGATAAACCTACCCTGAGCCATATCGATGCGTTGCACACTGGGATAATCAGGATAAACACCTCTGAGCGAAGTACTTATATATTCTTGTCCGTAGCTAATTGTTACTCCACCCTCATTCACTTGTGGCAATATGTCGATGATGTTTTTGCTAAGTTTTTGCTTTAGCTCGCTAACATCGGCTTCGTTGAGGCGTACACGCCTGCCAGTTTGCAAACCTTTGTACTCTACCGAAGTCCAGCCGGGCGTTATGTTCATAGCGTTCATCGCCTGCTTGCTTGCGTCGGCTTCAAAGGCATGCACCAAACCATTGCCGGCACCAAGCAGCACTATGAGCATAAATATGCCCCAAGCCACTGCAAAGCCTGTAAGTGCGGTGCGCAGTTTGTTCCGACGTAGCGACGATATGATTTCTTCAAACATTTTCTTAATTATGAGTTATGAATTACAAATTCCCATTCTCCTCGCAACTTGTAATTCGTAATTAATCATTTGAATTCCATTGCTTTATCGTGGTTGCTATTATCTTCAATGGCACCAATAAGTCCGTCTTTGATGTGGATGATTTTGTCGGTTTGGTTGGCGACACCACTTTCGTGCGTTACCACTACTATTGTCAGTCCTTGCTCTGAGTGCAATGTTTTGAGTATCTGCATCACCTCTTCTGATGTTTTTGAATCGAGAGCACCAGTAGGTTCATCGGCAAGTATTATTTGCGGATTGGTGATGAGAGCTCGCGCAATAGCCACACGTTGTTTTTGTCCGCCACTCATCTCGTTGGGCATGTGATGAGCCCACTCTTTGAGACCAAGACGGTCGAGATATTCGAGAGCAAGGTCGTTACGTTTGCGACGGCTTACGCCTTGATAGTAGAGTGGAAGGGCTACGTTCTCCATAGCATTTTTGAACGATATGAGGTTGAACGACTGAAAGATGAATCCTATCAGTTTGTTGCGAAACTCAGCAGCTTTGTTTTCGCTCAGGTTTTTCACCAACTGACCTGCCAAATAGTAGTCGCCCGTGTCATAGTTGTCGAGAATGCCCAAGATGTTGAGCAGTGTAGACTTACCCGAACCCGATGCACCCATTATGCTGACGAACTCACCCTTGTTAATGTCGAGCGTGATGCCCTTCAGCACATGCAGTGGTGCGCCATTGTTGTAGGTTTTGTTGATGTCGGTAAGGTGTATCATGTTATTATTTATATGTTATTGTTTGATAAAAATTTATCGTAATGCTTTGTTATATCGTCGATGCTGAGACCAAGCTTCTGCATTTCTGCAAAAATCTGAGGCAAAGTTTCCTTTTCAAACATCTCTTTGCGTATGTCGCGAATGGTTGCTATTGCGCCTTCGGCCACAAAGTAGCCTATGCCTCGTTTGTTGTATATTATGCCGTTATTCTGTAGGAAATCGAACGAACGAACAACGGTATTTGGGTTTACCTCGAGCGAAGCAGCCACTTCGCGCACCGAGGGTATTCGCCCCACCTCCAAATATTCACCAGCCAATATCTGATCGCATAGTCGGTCGGCTATTTGGAGGTAGATGGCTTTTGTTTCGTTGAATTCCATTTTTATAGTTTTTTAGTTTCAAGTTACGAATTACGACTTTCTATCTCTTTTCATCACACAACTCGCCAGTAACTCGTAATTTGTAATTAATAATTATCACAATATCTGCTTGCGCTTAAACAGCTGATAAGCAACACAATATATGCTCAACGCCAACGCAAGAAGAATACCAGAATGCATCCAAATTTCTGATGGGTTGTCAGATAAGGGCAATATATGTATATCAGGAAGAATGTTAAAACTTCCGAATGTAACACTAAGCAGAAGTATTATAAGCCATGTCTTTACAAGGGCAAAACGCTTGAAATAGCAACCACCCAACACTATGAGCGACATATCGAATAGCCATGTAAAAACAAGCCACATAAACAACGAAAAAGTTTTGAATGTGAATAGATTTTCTTTCAGTGCGTCAACAACTTCTTGCAACTCAATATTGCATATCATAATTGTGATACTGTCCATTATTTCGGAAAAATGCCCCATTGCATACAAACCGCCAACAACTAAACATATAGCTATTGTAGCACAAAGAACAATGATGCCCGGCAAAATTGCATAGTCGACAAAACGCACAATAAATTTTTCGATATTAGTAGC
>CAJONN010000099.1 GCA_905235955.1 uncultured Marinilabiliaceae bacterium | reverse complement strand
ATAATTGATATATGGCAGAATGTATATAGTTTTTATATTTGCAGTGTTAAAAATATGTACATATTGAATAACAATTAAGTTTAATTATTTACTCAAGTTCTTTTTGTTACTTTTTATTTCGCTTCGCTCAATCATCGTTGAGTCTTGCGGAAAGACCCGAAGATGATTGAGCGAAGCGAGATAAAAAGTAAAAGACTAATAAAAAGCCGTATTTGTGGACTAATTTGCAGTACATTTCTACTTGCTTAAGTAAATACTTACAACTAATAAAAAATATACGCCACATACCCAATGCACTCATGCATCAGCTTCATCCAATAATAGAAAAGTCCGAAATCAGGCACCCAAGTTTCCCATCTTGAACGTGGCGAGGTGTTGATATCAACAGAATAGAAATCGCATTGCAAGTCAACCTTGCGGCAACAAAGCATTGTGCGTCGCATATAGAGAGCTGAGTTGACAACAAGTATCTTTTTACCTTTCAGTTCATTGCCATAAAGTTCAAGCGTTCGGGTAAAGTTTTCGATAGTATTTACAGCTTTGGGCTCAATCAAAATTCTATTTGCGCTGATGCCATAAACTGTTTTTATATGGTCATAGAAAAATGGTAAATGCTGTTGCCTATTCGATGAACCATCGCCAGTTATTATCATCTTGTCGACAATGCCTTTGTTCATCAGCCAAACACAATCAATAATGCGGTCAGAAGCTTCGCCATATTCCATGCGCCACCTTACGGTATCAATATCTGATATGCCGCCCGGAATAATAGCATAATCGTAATGCTTAGTAGTGTCAATATCAGCCATATAGTCGCTACACCACAAGGCGAAAGCTTTGTTGTAGATTGTGGTATTGGTAAAAAACGCTACCATCAGAATAGCAAGCACAGATAGTATTATGCGCGTAATTTTGTTATTGGCAAGGATAGCCCAAATGAATATTACAACAATCCAAAATGCCGGACTTGCGATGCAGGCAAATATGCGTGATAAAATGTAAAACATGTGTGTATTGGTATTTGTTTTGGAGAAAAATTTAGGGCACGGGGTCGTAGCCCGAACCGCCCCACGGATGGCAACGCGCCAATCGCTTGATAGTGAGCCACAACCCTTTTAATGCTCCGTATTTTTGCAATGCTTCAACGGCATATTGTGAGCATGTAGGAGTATATCGGCATGATGGTGGCGTAAGTGGCGAAATGCTTTTTTGGTAGAATTTAACCCAAACTATTAGCACCTTAGCTGCCCAATTTGTTGTGTTGCTCATTGTTCAGAGGTGGTCTGGTACGTTTGGTTTATCTTGTTGAGTGCGGCAACAATAACCTTTTGTATGCTACTGAAAGTAGGCATTTTGTTGTCGATATAGATAAAAGCAATATTGAGCGGTGTGGGAGTGCATAGCAGTTGCTTGTTGAGCCTATAAGCCTCGCGCACCAAGCGTTTGATACGGTTGCGATCAACGGCATGCTTGAAGCGTTTTTTGGGTACACTGATTAGTATTTGGGTTGGGCGTTGTGTGTTGGCACTTGGCGCAAAAACTATACGTAATGGATATTTGATAAACGATGTGCCATTGTCAAAGAGGTCGTTCATCTCTTTGTTGCTGCACAAGTGTTCTGATTTGGGCAGAGTATGAATATGTAATGTGTTGTTGCTAAGGTTATTTGCCATTTTTTTTCTTCTTCATAGCAATTTTTACATTGCGTATTTGACTTCTGATCTGTACTATTTCGCGTAGCAAAATAGCCAACTGATAAGTCTCTCTAAAAGCCTGTTTGTCGGTTTCAGTAAGTTGTATTTTATAGTTGCTTTTTTCGCCAACAAAAGTTACAACTATGTTTTTGTCGAAGTTTGACGCTATAAAGCTACCCACACCATTGTCGCTTCCCTTTTTAAACTTTATAATTTCCCACACATTTTCGCCATCTCTGAAACTATGTGCGTAGGCATCGTCAGTAATGCTATCAGTTTGTTGGTAGCTATTGTCAATAGCAACTCTGATAGCATAGTGATGAATGGCAGCTGAGCCTATATAGTGACTCGATATGTAGAATGTGCCATTTTTATCAGTATGAGCTCTAATATATGAGCGTTCCCAAGCGTGCTGAACATTCTGTTTTTTGTGAATAAGTACGGGCATCTCTGCTTGTTCATCTTCAGGCTCAAACTGTTTTAGCAATGGCTCTATCTCTTTCTCGCGCGAAGTTAGCAAACTATCAAGAAATAACAAGTTGCGTTCTTGCTCTGTTTTGTATATTATTTCAAGCATATCTTTACTCTCTCTGACAATGTTTTTGAGGTCAGGATAGGTAAATATAACGCTATCGAGCAACAATTTGGCTGTATTGTAGTGTCTATTCATATAGGCATCAATAGCATCGTTGAATGTAATTTGCGCTTGTTCTTCGCGCGGAATAGAACATCCAACAATGATTGATACAATACTAAGTATCAATACGATGTATGTTAGTTTGAATATGTAAAAAAGGGTAGTAGAAGTGTTTCTCATTATTGCTGCTGAATAAGATTGGTTTTGTTTTTTTCCATTGTACTAAGCAATCCGCAGGCTGCAAATATATCTGAGCCTCTTGAGTTGCGAATGGTGGCAGTAAATCCGCGTTGGTTGAGCATATCGCGAAATTGCTCCATCTTATTGCGTGTCGAACCTTGTAGTGTAGAGTTTGGTATGGCGTTGAAGTTTATGATGTTTATACGACAACGAATACCTGACAGCAATTTAGTAATGGCTGCTACATGTTGTGGTGTGTCGTTGACACCTTCAAACATGGTGTATTCAAATGAGAGACGACGTTGCCCTGTCCAGTCAAACTGCCTAAGTGCGGCTACTGTTTGTGTTATCGGAAAGGCTTTTTCGGTGGGCATTAGGCTGAGGCGTTGCTCTGGTATGGCGTTATGAAGGCTTATGGCCAAATGAGCTTGGCAGCTTTGCAAAAACTGCACTGTGGCTGGCATCAGTCCGATGGTCGACACGGTGATGCGGCGCGGACTCCAAGCGTAGCCCCAATCTGATGTGAGTATCTCTATGCTTTTGAGCACATTGGCGAGGTTGTCCATTGGCTCGCCCATACCCATATATACAATGTTGGTAAGTTTGTCGTGTTCTGGTATTGATGCTACTTGATTGAGAATTTCAGTTGTGGTTAGGTTGGCGCTAAATCCTTGCCTACCTGTCATGCAGAAGAGGCACGACATTTTGCAACCCACTTGCGATGATACGCAGAGGGTAGCTCGGTCAGGTTCAGGTATGTATGCCGTTTCTATTTGCCTACCTTGTGTGCCAAAGAGGTATTTCTTGGTGCCGTCAACCGATTGGGCTACGTTGGTAGGTGCAATGCGCCCAACGTTGTAATGCTCAGCAAGTTTGGCGCGAGCAGCTTTGGGCAAGTTGGTCATCTGGTCGGTTGCTGATACATTTTTTTTGTAGAGCCAATCGGCCATTTGCTTGGCGGCGAAACGTGGCAGTCCTACCTCAGCGGCTACTGTGGTAAGCTCTGAAAGTGTCATGCCGAAAAGCGGTATCATTTCGTTTCTAAGTTTTTATTGGTTAAGGGTAATGTTATTGTCGGTTATATCTATTTCACCGTTTTTATACATTGCTCCTATTGTCATTTTAAATGCTTTTTTGCTACAGCCAAATGCGAGCTTAATTGTTTCTGGGTCGGTTTTGTCGCCCACAGCCATTCGCCCACCATTTTCGCGCAAACGTTGTATTATGTTCAGCCTCAGTGCATCAACTTTGTCGAAGCCGTTTTTTTGTAGCTTAAGGTCTATTTTGTCGTCGTTGCGCACTTTGCTGATGTATGCCTTTATAGTTTGACCTATTTGCAATGGGCGATATACATCGCTATTGTAGATGATGCCTGTGTGCAAGTTGTTGATGATTGCTTTGTAACCAAGGTCGGTGTGCGAAACTATAAGTGCATCAACTTCATCGCCATTTTGGTAGCGAGGTGCAATGTTGTCAAGATAACGTGCTGTTTTCTCAGTAGCAGCTATGCGACGTGTGTTGTTGTCGGCATAGATGTATACTATGTAGCTTTCGCCCACTTGCATTCGGCTACGTTGCTCAGAATATGGCACGAGGAGATCTTTGGTCAGTCCCCAATCAAGGAAGGCACCAAAGCGTGTGACATTGGTAACTTTGAGGTAGGCAAATTGCCCAACGGTGGCAAATGGCTTTTCGGTGGTAGCTACAAGGCGATCTTCAGAGTCGGCATATACAAATACGTCAACCTCATCGCCCACTTCGGCATTGATTGGTACATATTTTTGTGGCATCAAAATATCGTCGTCATCGCCAGCATCGAGATATACTCCAAAGTCTACTTTGCGCTTGATTCTGAGTGTGTTGTATTGTCCTAAGGATATTTTATTTGCGTTTTTCATTGTCTTTTTACTCACACATAGAAATATTGCGTGGCAACCTCTCTATTTAGAAAGCAAAAATAATTATTTCAATTGAAAGTTTTATGTTTTCTGATTAATAACCACACAGCTATTTTATTAAAAAAATGCTTTTTATGAAATTTTCAAACTCCAGAACAAAAGAATTGTTGTTATTCGGACCGAAAAGGTTATTTTTGCACATAAATTTCTAAACTTATAACAAGGAGTTAATTTTATGCCTTCAATATCACAACGTGGTGTTATAATGCCATCATCGCCCATACGCAAGCTCGTGCCCTATTCTGATGCAGCTAAGGCACGTGGTTTGAGAGTATTTCATCTCAACATTGGTCAGCCTGACATACTCACTCCAGAGGTGGCGCTGGCGGCGGTGAAGGAGGCGAAAATACCCATTGTGGAGTATACTCATTCGGCTGGTATGCCTGAGTATAGGCGCAAATTGTCAAAATATTATGCAGCATCGGGCATTGACATTAGCCCTGACGAGATGTTGGTAACTTGTGGTGGCTCTGAAGCAGTGCTCTTTGCCTTTATGAGTTGCCTCGACCCTCTGGATGAAATAATTGTGCCAGAACCTTTCTACGCCAACTATGAAGCCTTTGCAGCCTCAGCTGGCGCTTGTGTGAAGCCTATAACATCGACTATCGAAACAGGCTTTACATTGCCTTCGATAGAAGAATTTGAAAAGGTGATAACGCCCAAAACAAAGGCCATAATGATATGCAACCCCAACAACCCAACGGGGTATCTATACTCTGAGCAAGAGTTTATGCAACTGCGCGACCTCATTATACGCTACGACCTCTTTTTGATAGTTGATGAAGTGTATCGTGAGTTTTGCTACGATGGCGCTCAGCACTATTCATGCATGAACCTCAAAGGTGTTGAGGATAATGTGATAATGATAGATTCAGTGTCGAAACGATATAGTGAGTGCGGACTGCGTGTAGGCTTGCTTGCTACCAAAAACAAAGCTGTGATAAGCTCAGCACTAAAGCAGGCACAAGCTCGCCTCTGCCCACCCACATTCGGACAAATAGCTGCTATGGCATCGCTTGATGTGCCTGAAGAGTATTTCAAAGCTATGAACGAGGAGTATCGGAAACGTCGCAACTTCTTGCTCGACGGACTAAACAAAATACCCGGAGTATATTCGCCAATGCCACGTGGCGCATTCTATACCGTAGCACGCTTGCCAATTGACGACTCAGAGAAGTTTTGCCAATGGCTCTTGTCAGACTTCAGCTACAACAACCAAACCGTGATGCTTGCACCTGCTGCAGGCTTCTACTCCAACCGCTTACTTGGTCGAAACGAAGTGCGCATAGCCTACGTGCTCAACACCGACGACCTTGCCATTGCTATCGACCTCTTGGCTCGTGCGCTCAAATGCTATCCGGGCCGAACACCAGAAAGCGGCTCACCACTGCTCGAACACGAAAAACGCATGTTGCGTCAGTAAATGGCTAACTATAGTTTATTTATAGCGCGCAGACTACTGAAACAGAAGAGCGGACGGCTCTCTGGTCCGGTGGTAAAGGTAGCAACAGCTGCCGTAGCCTTAGGTGTGGCCGTAATGATATTGTCGCTTTCGGTCGGATTGGGATTTAAGCAAGAGGTACGCGACAAAATTGTGGGATTTGGTACTCACATACAAATAGTTAGCTTCGACTACAACCATAGCTACGAAACCAACCCCATACCCAACGATACATCACTACAAGCCAAAGTGAAAGCTATTGAAGGCGTGCGCAACATGCAACCCTTCATAGTAAAACCCGGTATTATCAAAACTGATGAAGCCATACAAGGCATAGCACTCAAAGGCATCGATGGCAGTTTCGATTGGTCGTTTATAACATCAGTAATGGAGGAAGGTTGTGTTATAAACTTCTCAGACACAGCTATTAAGGTATCTGACGACATAGTTCTGTCGCGTGCCATAGCCAACCTCTTGCAACTACACGTTGGCGATGCTGTACGTATGTATTTCATACAAAACAACGGCATCAGAGCACGCAAATTCAACCTTGTAGGCATCTTCAACTCACACTTCCCTGAGTTCGACGAAAAAATGGCATTTGTAGATATGCGTCACTTGGCCAAACTCAATGGTTGGAACGAAGGAGAAATATCAGGCTATGAAGTAATGTTGTCAAACTTTGACCTAATGGACAATGTGGCATCAGACATAACAATGCAAACATCGGCCTATGTTGGTCCTAACGACACATTTTTGCGTGTGCAATCAATAAAAGATTTGCAACCACAAATATTTGGCTGGCTCAACTTGCTCGATACCAATATATTAGTAATATTAGTGCTCGTCATAGCAGTGGCCGGACTCAATATGGTGTCTGGCTTGCTGATACTGATATTAGAAAACACCAACACCATAGGTTTGCTCAAAGCTATGGGCAGTAGCAATGGCAGTGTGAGACGCATATTTCTATATATGGCAGCATGGATAGTTGGGCGAGGCATGGTAGTGGGCAATGTGATAGGCATAGCGTTGTGCCTTGTGCAGAAATATACAGGTTGCATAGGTTTGGATCCTGACAGTTATTACCTTGACACTGTGCCAATATTGCTTTCGCCAACAATGCTTTTGTTACTCAATGTAGGCACACTAACTCTGACAATGCTATTAATGGTTGGTCCGTCGTATGTAGTGGCACGCATATCGCCCGCAAAGTCGATAAGGTTTAATTAGAGTCCTTTCCCCCCAACATAACACTCGCCTAAAAATTGCAAATCTCATAACATTCCAATAACTTTGTA
>CAJONN010000098.1 GCA_905235955.1 uncultured Marinilabiliaceae bacterium | reverse complement strand
TCCGCCATTGCCCTCATCACACTTGGCATGGCAGCAACTGAGGCCGATGCCCAGTTTTATATAGTAAAAGATGGTAAGGTTATTGTGCATAGCGATGCCGACGGCGACCTCCTCGATTACATCTCGTTCGAAAAGCCCTCTGCCACAGTTACCTTCGATTCTAATGATGGCTCAGCCGTTGATCCACAAGTTGTTCCATACAATACCACCGTCACAAAGCCCACCGATCCCGAGCGCGCAGGCTACAAATTCAGCGGTTGGTATAAAGGTGAGAAAGTATTCAACTTCTCATTGCCCATAAATGGCGATATTACTTTGAAGGCAAAGTGGAAAGATGCATCTGCTGGTGGCGCCTATACTACTCCCGATGCCGTTGACCTTGGCTTGAGCGTAAATTGGGCAAGTTTCAACATTGGCGCAACCAAGCCCGAAGAGTATGGCGACTACTTTGCTTGGGGTGAGATAGAGCCAAAAGAAGAGTATAGTTGGAGTACTTATAAATGGGTAAAAGAAGATGGCTACAATTGGTCAGATATCTACAAATACACCGCTGCCGATAACCAAGAATATACAAATTGGTACGAATATGATGTCGTAAATAAGAGCTTCACCTTCGTTGGTGATAACAAAACTGAACTTGACGATGAAGACGATGTAGCAACCAAATTACTTGGCAACGATTGGCAAATGCCAACATACGAACAACAATTGGAATTGCGCAACAATTGCTATTGGGTATGGACCGACAGCTACAAAGATGAATCGGTGAAAGGCTATATAGTATATAAGGCAAAGGATGATGCCGATAAAGGCAAGAGAAACGGAACGCCAGCGGCCACTTACGATGTTACCGATGCTCACATTTTCCTCCCAGCGGCTGGTTGTCGCAGCGGTGCGGGTCTCTACAACGCAGGTTCCAGCGGCGACTACTGGTCACGTTCGCTCGGCACCGGCGACTCGGACTACGCGCGTTACTTGAACTTCTATTCTGGTTACGTGGACACGGGCTACTACAACCGCGACTACGGTTACTCGGTTCGGGCGGTGCAGCGCAAGAATTAGTCTTTCGCACCCAAAGCGAAAGAACAAAGACCTCAATTTACCTGAAATTCTGTTTGGCAGTATTTGTAACCGATAAAACCATAGCTCCGAAACTTGAGTAGGGCTATGTTAGTTACAGCTTAAGTAGGAAACTTGAGTTATTTAAACGTTACTGCAAAAATTATTTCGCTTTTATATTGTCCATCAATTACTTGCGAGCCTCTGTATCCAATGCGGAAGGCGTAGGGAAGGCGTAGCAAGTAGCTCTCTGCCCATATTTCGCTGCCTGCCGATGAACGTGTTGTCCATTGGCAGGTAGCTTCGTTGTAGATAGGACAAGTTTTTATGCGTTGTGTGTCGTAGAAGGCACGTAAGCAGATGCGTTTGATGTAGCATAGCGGTCCGAGGCTGAGGTCGGGGTTGAGAAGAGGCAATGTGTAGTTGAGGCGCAATAGACGTGAGTGTGTGTTGCGTAGAGTGGTTGTGCCTCGCGGATTGTTGGTGGCGTCGCCTATGAGCTGCGTATATGTTTGTCCGTTGAGTGCAACTACTTGTGAGCCTTTGCTTTTGTTGTGCATTTGCGCCTGCACTGTTATGTTGTGATGTTGTCCAATGCCGGGCAAGTAGAGTGTTAGCATAGCATAGTTGCGCTTGCCATAGTCGTCAGAGCCTACTGATATGTTGCGTCCAATTTCGGCAGCCATACCCATTCGGCAACCTACTGTGCGTGCCGAATATCTTTTGGTGGCGTATGCGTAGATGTTTATTTCGAGGTCGGTGTAGTTGGTGCGATATATTTTGCTTAGTTGTTCTTCTCCGGTCAAGAAGTATGTTTTGTTGTGCACTTCAAATGTTTGTGTGCTGAGCGTTATGGCGTTGGCGTGGTAATAGTTGGTGCAAAGCGATGGGTGTACTCCATATTGCCATGCGCTATATGCATATTGCAGCGGTACATATATTTGTGCTTTGTAGTGCTGATGGCGTTGTTTTTCGTCATACACATATCGTGTGCCAGCAGTCTCTTCTGTATTGAGCAATACACCATCGAGTTTATAATTGTAGTATCCCCAATGTGCCGATAGTTTTATCTTTGGATAGAGGGCGGTGTAGGTGTATGAGGCAAAATATCGTTCGGTTGTGTTTGCATCAAAGTTGATGCCTGCACTCAAAATAGAGTTCCCAAGCGTATTTTGCGATGCAATGGCCAAGCCTGTGCTTGCTGTGTTGCTTGAGGCATCAACTACAATGGGTCCCCAACTGTGTATGCGCCAAAGGTGTGCTGCTCGGCTATAACGTGTTGTAGTAGTGTCGGTTGGCGTGGTTGGTGATATATTACTATGTTCTGTTGTACTCAGAGCGTTGGCAACAGTGTGCATTGGTGATATGGGGGTATCAGTGGGGCGAGTGCTAAGTGGTGTGCTTACTATTGAGTAGCCTGTGGGCGAATAGTTGGAGTAGATGAGAGCCGTGTCGGTGGGGCATGGCCAAGCTGCACCATATCGGGCTGATGTTATGCGCTCAGCTGTGCCATTGGGACTGATGCAGTATATGTTGTCTATTCCGCTTTCGTCTGATGTGTAGTATATTGTGCCTTGCCTGATAGCTATGTGGCGTATGTTTTCAAACTTTGCTGCTGTGAGCTGACGTATGCTAAGTGTAGGTAAGTTGATAGCTTTTAGGCATTTACCACTATCGGTAAGCGATGTGTAAACTATTGTAGTGCCAGTGAGCCATGCAGTAGCTGTGGCTTGCTCGGCTGGCTGTAGGTTTATGGTGGTTTGTACTTTGCCCTTGTTGCTCAATATCCATATCTGTTGATTGCCGTTGCGTAGTGTAGCCACAGTAGCTATTTGTGTTTCGTCTGGTGCAACCGATGGTGCTGAAAGCATCTGATGTTTGAGCAGTGTGCGTTTGTGTTGTCCGTTGCTGTCAGAGCGCATTAGGGCGGTGTGGTAGGCATTGCTCCAGCGCTGATGTGGGCGCATTTCGCACCAAACTATGGTGTTGCCTTGTGCTGCAATGTTGCTTTCGTTTCTGATGGTGGGTGTGGCTATTGTGCGTCCGTTGGCATCTACTATACGAGGTATGTTGTTGAGGCTGGTTTGGTAGGCTACTATGGTGTTATTGGTTGTTTGTGCTGAAATGTTTTCGCTATAGTCGTTGCCCGATGACATTATTATGGTGTAAGGCGTTGGCACTATAGTGCTATCTTGTTTTTGCCAGCGTTGAGTCCAGTCGTGCATTGCTTCGTAGTAGAGGTCGGTTTTGTATTTTCCGGTGCTTTGTCGCAAGCTTCGGTTGAATGGTACAAACGAAAAGCTTTTTCGCCCAACATTTTCCAAAGCATTGCGCCACACATTGGGCCCGTAGCGCAGTTGCACATTGCTCACTGTAAGGTAGCCCATGTGGTAGTAGTCTGGTATGCGGTGGCGATATGAGCCGTTGTAGGCTTGGTCGTAGGTGGGTGTTTGGTTGGTGAGCGATAGGGTGCGCATTTGTTGCACAAAGGCTGCTTGTCTTCCACGTCCGCCCATGCTCATAGCTGTTTCGTTGAGTATGGCATCGCCCTCCATCAGCCATAGTGGCACATACAAGCCCAGCACTGCACCAGTGGCTTGTTCTCCGAATATGATGTTGAGAAAATGTGTAAATCCTTGGTTGAGCATCGATGTTTGCACCACATGCCTATATTCGTGCAGTGCCAAATGTGTATACCACGGCACGCAGTCGCCATCGGCTTGTGAAAAGGTGTACATCTCGAGGCGGCTGGGTGCCCATGAAACGAGTCCGTTGCTATATGCACTACGCGAGTGTAGCACAATGTCGGTGCGGCGTGGTGTGTAGCCGAGCGAGGCTGATATGGCTGGTGCAATGCTATCTATCTGACGTGCCATGCGCACTGCCCATGGTTGCATGGGTGCATCGAATATGATGCGGCTGTAGTTGGTTTTGATTTGGCGTAGGCGCATACTGAGTGGGTCGTCGCCAGTGGTGTAGTATTGCGCCGATGCTGATAGTACTATTGTTCCGAGTAGAAAAAATATTATGAGCAGTTTGGTCATGATAGTGCTCGTTTTGTATAGTGCCAATAGAGCCATGCCCATATTATGCAAAATAGTATTTGCAATGTTGCGTTCTGCTGAAAGGTGACGAATGCTAAATATGCAAAGCCTATTTGCGATGCTATATAGAAATGTAGCCCGTTTCTGATTTTTTTCATAATTAGCAGTATGCCAATTATTTCTATGATGTTGAACAATAGGTGGAATGGCGCATTGTCTATCATTCTATAGAGCATACCAAAGTCTATTTCGTAGTCGCCATTCATGCCAAATTGCTTCATGTTTTCTTGGCTTTGTTGCATGGCTTGTTGCAATACATCGGTGGGGGCTGATTTTATCAGTAGTAGCATAAAATCGTATACCATGGTCAATCCGGTAGCTACAAGGCTAAATATACAAAGTGTTGTAATCCAAGTTTTTGCGTTGTTATCTGACATTGTGTGTGTGTTTATTTTTTCGTTATGTAGTTTTCGAGGCTTAAGCATACTTCGGTAGCAAAGCTAACTCCCATAGTCATAGCATTTTGTAGTGCTTGTAAGTTGTTTAGTTGCTCTTTTGTTATGTTGTTTTGATATATGCCACAAACAGTTCCTGCATTGAAGTTGTCGCCAGCGCCCACAGTGCTCACTGGTACAATATGTTGTGCCGGCACACTCACCTCTGTGCTATGATGCATAGCTGTTGCACCGTTGGCAGCTTGTGTGCAGATGAATGTTGCGCAGTGAGGTTCTATGTGTTGATGATAAGCTTGTCGCCAATCGTCAGTGCCAAACATTATTCTGAAGTCTTCATCAGAGCCCTTCACAATGTCGGCAAGGTCAAAATTTTCTATTATTGTGGGCATCAGATTGGGCAATTCGTGCTGATGCGATTGTCTGAAATTGACATCGTAGTAAAGCAATGCGCCCGCTTTTTTGGCTTCACGCAAGAAGGTGAGCACAGCCGGACGAATAACCTGATTGAGTGCAAAATATGAGCCAAACATTACTATGTCGTCTTTGTTGATTTGAGGCATAGTGAGTTCTAATTGCTGATGCTGATAATCTTTGTAAAATGTGTAATGTGCATCGCTTTTTTCATCGAGAAATGCCAATGCAAGCGGACTCTTCATTCCTTTGTGCAGATAGAGGCATTCATCGCTAACTCCGTTGCTAACAAGTAGTTGGCGTATAATGTTGCCAATATTATCATCACCTATTTCGCTCACAAAAACAGATGGAACGCCACTGCGCCCAAGTGAGATAAGAGCATTGTAGACCGAACCACCCGGATTGCCACTGCGAGGTTTATTGTCTTGTCCAAAGATGATATCGAATACGGTTTCGCCAATGCCTATTACCTTTCGTTTGTTCATTGTTTTTTTATTTGATATAAAAATACCAGAATTGATATAATGCACATTCAATCGTTTAGCGGAGCAAAGATAATTGAGTGAAGCGAGATAATAAAGTTTTTTCAAATGAAAGAACCATACCCTTTAAGGCTTTGTTGCTGTGTGAAATATTGCGCGAAAATGTCTATTTTTGCACCGCTAAAAAACGACAAACAGATGAATATCGCTATCAAAACAATATCGTTGGCTCTTCTTACTTCAACACTTCAACTATCTATAGCTCAAGAAAAATATCCATACCCAATGGATATACCTGTTTCCATCTCGGCATCGTTTGCTGAGCTACGCGCCAACCATTTCCATGCCGGTCTCGACATGTCGACCAAAGGCGTTGTTGGCGTTGAGGTGCATGCCGTAGCCGATGGCTATGTGTCGCGCATCAAGGTGTCGCCCTACGGATATGGTCATGCGCTCTACATATCTCATCCTGATGGTCATACTACACTATATGCTCACCTCTCAGCTTATTCTGATAAAATAGCACAAGTGGCTACAGCTGAGCAATATAGGCAGAAGTCGTTTGAAATAGATCTTACCCTTGTGCCCAATAAGTTGCCCGTGAGCAAAGGCGAAGTGGTGGCTCTGAGTGGCAATACAGGTGGCTCGGGCGGACCGCATTTGCACTTTGAGGTGCGCGACACCAAAACCGAAGAGGCACTCAATCCGCTTGCTTTCCTCGTGCCCATTGCCGACTCACAAGCACCTACCGTCTATGGCATCAAACTCTACGCCCTTGCTGATGATGCACAAGTGGCAGGCAAAACATCCAACCGCTATTTCTCGCTTGCCGAGATTGAAGGTAAAACAATCAACGTGTGCGGAAATATAGGTGTTGGCGTGCATGCAGTAGACTATTTTGTGGCCAATCAGCGTCCATGTGGTGTAGTAGAGATAAAGTTGTTTGATAATAACAATTTGATATTCAATTCAGTACTCGATAGTATTTCGTTCGACGATACACGTTACATCAATAGCCATATTGACTATGCCGAGCAGGTGCTAAGCAAGCGCTATGTGCAACGCAGCTTTGTGGAGCCCAACAACAAATTGCCCGTCTACAAATGCGCAAAGCAACTCAACATATCTGATGGCGAAACACACAGTATGCGCTACGAACTCACCGACTTCAATGGCAACAAACGTGTGGTAAACTTCACTCTGCAAGGCAAACGCACCAATGCATCGGCTCGCCAACACACTGGTTACTTCATCGACTATGCACGCACATGGGCTCTTGATACGCTCGGATTCTCAGTGGTAGTACCTCACGATGCCCTCTACAGTAGCACCTATGCCGATGTTATAGTTACTGATATTAGCAACGACGACCACATCTACCGCATAGGCACCGACCAAACGCCACTTCACAAGCCTATGACGCTAACCTTGCCCGTGCCACAAAACCTATTGTCGCTTGGCTCGCGCCTATTTGTAGCTCAAGTAGGGCAAAAAAGCAAACTCACCTACATAGCCTCAACCCTTAGTGGCAACCAACTTACCGCACATCCGCGCACACTTGGTGCATTCACCATAGCTTCTGACACAATACCGCCCAAAGTGATAAGCAAAAATAGCCGAACCAACCTCAAGCAAATCAACAACATAATGATAGGCATATCAGACAATATGAGCGGAATAAAAAAATACAACGTCAGCATCGATGGTGAATGGAAATGCTTTGAATACGATTATAAAAACGCACGTCTTATAAGCAAAGTATCGGCACTGGGTTTAGAGGCAGGCAGTCATAATTTAGAGGCAGTAATAGAAGATGAATGTGGCAACCAAACGCGTTGGCAATGGACATTTACAGTAGAATGAAAGGGTGTTGTTTTTTTATAGCTGACTTAAGTTTCGCAAGTGAAGTAGCCCCGAAGGGGCGAAAGGAATACAACAAAAAAAGTCTTTCAACAATTAGCACGAAACCCGATTTTCACCTCGCGGTTGTCGCCTTTGGCACGGAGCGTAAAGAAAATTATCGTAGCGAAGCGCCCGAAACGATTTTTTGTTTGAGCGAAGCGAGTTAAAATCGTTTAGCGGAGCGAAGATAATTTTTAGCGGAGTGGCAACAGCGACGAGTTCTTTTTGTTACTTTTTCTGTCGGC
>CAJONN010000097.1 GCA_905235955.1 uncultured Marinilabiliaceae bacterium | reverse complement strand
GAAACTTAAGTTATATATGTTTGATTGTTAATGAGTTGTTGGTGGCGCAATTTCTGATGTATACGCCACAAGAGCGAGTTGTTACCTTAGAAACAATTGTATGCATGGTAGTTTGCATATTGCCATTTTTAGCTCACTGCGTTCTGTTTTCGTTAGCCCTACAAGCCATATTGCGATGATAACCATTATAAGCGAAATTGTAGCTATGAGTATGTAATTCAATGGTGTGAGTGTCAGAGTGTTGAGCATTGTTATTGGTATCACTATTGCAACTATTGTTGCACCAACTATTGGAAAAACTACACTCTTGATGTAGGTTCGCACCAACAATCCGTGAACTCTTTTTACAAAAATAACTCTAACTATTTGCGCTACAACCGATGCACAAATACTCACTATCAGTACAGCCCATGCATTGATATTGAAGCACATTATGAGCAAATATGATATTGGAATTATCAGCAGCAACGTAATACCTATAAATATCTGATACCACTTTACGTTGCCTGTAGCTTGTATGGCGTATGCTGTGGGTATTGAGAGTGAATCGATAAGAGCATTGATAAGTGTAAGTTGTGCAAAAACAACGCACCCTTCTGGTACTTCTACAAGCCAAATGTCGAGCAGCAAAGGTAGCATTATTGTTACTGGTAGTACTACAATAAACATCAGAAAATAAGAGTATTTGGAGCTTTTGCAAAGCAATGCAAGCATCTCATCTGTATGTCCAACCGAATACGATTTGGTTATCTGTGGTGCAACAGCCGTCGTAAAGTTGTATGAAAACTGATACACCACCGACGATACTTGTGTGGCTATGGCTTGAGCTGCATTTACTATCGGACCGAAAAATACGTTGAACAAAATATTGATGCCTTGTGTTTTGCCTATCACTGCCAAGTTGCCTATCACATTCCAACCCGTATAACCAACTATCTCTCTGAATAGTTGCCCATCCCATTGGCGCACATAATGGCTTGCCACGTAGTGTTTGTAGCAATAAGTAAAATAAAACGCTCCGATGCTTACGTTTACCAACAACATAGCAATGCCGTAGAGTATTAACTTATCGGCAGTGAGAATGCACAGCGCCAACACCAACCCCAATTTGAGCAGAGCTTCAGCAATGCCACAATATGCGAACACTTTCATATTTTCGTAGGCAATAATGAGTGCTCTGAATGGTGTAGTGAGCATACTGATTATAAAAGTAAGTATCGAGAGTTGATATACCCAGTGCACAGCTACGACACGTTCGGGCGGATAGACTAATTTATTGGCAACAAACCATAGTCCGGCACTTTCTGATAAAACAATGATTATCAGAGCTATAAAAATAAAAACTGTAATGTTGAGGCTAAACACTTTGCGCAACCCTTCAGTATTATCGCGCCCTATTTCAATGGCAAAATATCTATTGCAGGCTGAAGCCATTACGCCGTTGAGAAACGAAAAAACTATCACAATGCCACCTACTGCACTATAGATACCGAAATCTGTTTTGCCCAACGCATCGAGCACAATGCGCGACGTAAACACCCCTACCGCCATTGTGATAAGTTGTCGGATGTAGAGAAACAGTGTGTTGCGCGCTATTCTCTTGCCATTGGTATGACTATTGGTTTGCAATGTAAATCTTGAGGTTTTGTTTTAAGCAATAATGTAGAGACGCCAACACAATGCAGCATCTCTACACTATAAAAAATGATATAAAAAATCTTTAATAAGCTCTCTGATTTCGGCCCTCTATGTAGTTGATAAACGATGTGTTTACCACCTTGTTGCCACCCGGAGTAGGGTAGTCGCCTGTGAAGTACCAGTCGCCATTGTCGTTGGGACAAGCTTTGTGGAGGTTTTCGATGGTTTGGAACACAATTTCAACCTCTGCATCGATATCTTCTGGGCGAAGCATTTGAGCTATTTTTGCTGAAATTTGTTCAACAGTAAATGGTCGGTAGATGTCTTTTACGCAGTTAACAATCTCCTCTTTAGGCAAGAATTGTTGCTCTTTACAACGTTTGTAGACATCTTCGATGACGTTCTCCATGCCATTATCTTTGAGCAGTTCGATGGCAGCAGCAAAGGCACAGAAGTCACCAAGCTTAGCCATATCGATGCCGTAGCAGTCTGGGTAGCGTATCTGTGGTGCCGACGATACGATGATTATCTTCTTTGGATGCAAACGGTCGATGATGCGTAAGATGCTCTTTTTCAGCGTTGTACCGCGCACTATTGAGTCGTCGATAACGATGAGCGTATCTTTTTGGTTTTTTACAATACCATACGTTACGTCATAGACGTGTCCTACCATATTGTCGCGACCAGAATCGGCTGCAATAAAGGTGCGCATCTTCACATCTTTCACGGCTATTTTTTCAAAACGTGGACGAGGCTGCATTATCTCGTTTATCTTTTCTGGTGTGAGCGTGCCTTCTGATAAGTGTTTGTTTATCAGTTCTTTCTGATGCTCTTTTACATAGTGGCTTACGCCTTCTGTCAGGCCAAAGAATGCAGTTTCTGCAGTGTTAGGTATGTATGAAAATACAGTATTTTCTATGTCGTAATCAACTTTTTCGAGCAATGTAGGAGCAAGGAGGAAGCCCAAACGTTTGCGTTCCTGATATATGTCGCGGTCAGAACCACGTGAGAAGTATATGCGCTCAAATGAGCATGACCGGCGTTCTTGTGGCACTCTGACGAGGTCGACACTTACGGTACCATCTTTTTTGATGATGATAGCATGACCGGGTTGTAGCTCTTGCACTTGGCATGCACGCACGTTGATAGCTGTTTGTATCACAGGGCGTTCTGAAGCTACTACGGCTATTTCATCGTCATAATAATAATAGGCTGGGCGAATGCCCCATGGGTCGCGCGTTACAAAGGCATCGCCATGACCAAACAGGCCTGCAATAACGTAGCCACCATCCCATTTGCGCGATGAGCGTTCGAGTATTTTGCGTACATCGAGGTCTTTCTCTATGCAGAGTGAAATTTCTTTGTTGGGTAAGCCTTCGTTTTTGTATTGGCGGAAGAGTAGTTGCACCTCTTCATCGAGGAAGTGACCAACGTTTTCCAATATTGTTACAGTGTCAGAATAGTCATTGGGGTGCTGACCAAGCTCAATGAGTGCATTGTATATTTCGTCTACGTTGGTGAGGTTGAAGTTGCCAGCCATTACAAGGTTTCGGCTACGCCAGTTGTTTTCGCGCATTACGGGGTGAACGTAGTCGATGTTGTTGTTGCCAAATGTGCCGTAGCGCAAGTGTCCGAGGTAGAGTTCGCCTGCAAAGGGTATGTTTTCTTTTGCCCATGTAGCGTTTTTGGCCAATTCGCCACCGCCAACTTTTTGCATGGCTGAGTGTATCTCGTCCATTACGTCTTGTATCGGATTGGCTCCGTTGGAACGAGCGCGAGCTATGAATTTTTTGCCAGCAGGTTGCTCTATTTTTAGTCCAACAGCTCCTGCGCCATCTTGTCCGCGGTTGTGCTGTTTTTCCATAAGTAAGTAGAGCTTGTCGAGGCCATATTGCCATGTGCCATATTTCTGCTCGTAATATTCTAATGGTTTGAGTAGGCGGACGAGTACAATGCCGCATTCGTGTTTTATCTGTTCACTCATGGCTTTGTGTTGAGGCTGAATTATTATAAGGTGAAAGGCCAAACGACGATTGTTTTTCTGTTTTCGTCATCTGGCCTTAATATTTTTATATGTTATTTGAATGATTTTTTTCTTACAGTATTGTCGCGCACGGTATAACTGCCGGGGAATGTGCGTTTTACCTTGTTGAGCAGAGGTAGTGCTTCGCTTCTGAATCTAAAGTCGCCCGTACGTACACGCCAAAATGGTGCGTTGTATACTACATATATTTTTTCAGTTGGGAAAGCGGTAGCAAAACGTTCCTTAGCATTTTGTGCTTCGGCTTTGGCTTTGGCTCCGGAACCTGAATATATTTGTATTCTATAGCCATCGAGAGTTTGCATCTCGTGGTTTTCTCGTACATAGTTTTGCACGAGCGAGTCGAGCTGTACCGATGAGAATTCGGTGTCGACAGTTTTGGAATGCTGCGCCATTATGCTTCCTGTTCCCAGCAAAACGGCTATCAGTGTAGTGCTAAATTTGTCCATCATATTACTATGGTAAGCAAGCTTACTTGGCGCCTTCTTCTTCCAGCGCTGTAGCTTTGCGACGGCAAAGATAAAAAATTCTCACTTTTTACAACTATTGTATAGGGCGAATATTCACATTTTTCCCATTATTCGTACACCCAAAATACGATATAAGATTATTTTTCTGTGAGAGTTGCTATTTGTATTTTTATACGAATGAAAATTCTATTAAGGGTGTGTTGAATAATTACATTTTCTAAACTACAAAAAATGTATGGTCAATTAATCTAAACTACATATCTTTGCATTGTCGAAAATTCTAAAGCAATAAAACGAATTATTGAAGAAAAAAAATTAATTGATTTATTAACTCATTAAAAAAAGTATAACTATGGCACAGAACAAATTTCGTTTCGAGACACTTCAACTTCATGTAGGCCAAGAGCAGCCAGATCCAGTAACTGACTCACGTGCAGTGCCCATATATCAGACCACAAGCTACGTATTCCACAACTCACAGCATGCAGCTGATCGCTTTGCATTGCGCGATGCTGGTAACGTTTATGGTCGTTTGACTAACTCAACTCAGGCTGTGTTTGAAGATCGTGTAGCAGCACTTGAAGGTGGCGTAGCAGGTTTGGCAGTAGCAAGTGGTGCTGCAGCTATCACATACGCATTGGAAAACATTGCTACTAATGGCGATCACATTGTTGCAGCTGACAACTTGTATGGTGGTTCGTACAACCTCATTACTCATACATTGGCAACTCAGGGCGTTTCACACACTATAGTAAATGTAAACGACACTGCAGCACTCGAAGCTGCTATCAAGCCTAACACAAAGGTTATCTTTGCTGAAACATTTGGTAACCCTAACGGTGATGTACTCGACATCGATGCTGTAGCTGCAGTTGCTCATCGTCACAATATTCCACTCATCATCGACAATACATTTGCAACTCCATACCTCATTCGTCCACTCGAGCATGGTGCTGACGTTGTAGTACACTCTGCAACTAAGTTCTTGGGCGGTCATGGTACATCGCTTGGTGGTGTTATCGTTGATGGTGGTAAATTCAACTGGAAGGCTAATGCTGACAAGTTCCCATCACTTGCTAAGCCAGATCCATCATACCATGGCATCGTATTTGCTGATGCAGTAGGTGCTGCAGCATACGTTACTCGTATCCGTGCCGTGCTCTTGCGCGATACTGGTGCATCATTGTCGCCATTCAACGCATTCATTCTCTTGCAAGGTGTTGAGACATTGAGCCTTCGCGTTGAACGCCATGTAGAGAACTCTCTCAAAGTTGTTGAGTTCTTGGCTAAACATCCTAAGGTAGCTAAAGTAAATCACCCAGCTATTGAGAACCACCCAACTCACGCCCTCTACAAGAAGTACTTCCCACAGGGTGCAGGTAGCATCTTCACCTTCGAAATAAAGGGTGGTCAAGAAGCTGCATGGAAGTTCATCGATGCTCTGAAGATATTCTCACTCTTGGCAAATGTAGCCGATGTGAAGAGCCTCGTTATCCACCCATACACCACTACTCACTCACAGTTGTCGGCTGAAGAGTTGGCTGAACAGCACATCACTCCTTCGACAATCCGCTTGAGCATTGGTACAGAACACATCGACGACATCCTCGAAGATATAGCACAAGCTCTTGATCAAATCTAATAATAAATTAAAATTATAGTTTGATCAGATAACAATAGAGGAGACAATGATAGCAAAACGACTTACAGACTTGATAGGTAACACGCCGCTGCTCGAACTTAATAAATATTCTAAGCAAAAAGGCATAAATACACCTATATTGGCCAAAATAGAATATTTCAATCCGGGTGGCAGTGTAAAAGACCGCATAGCCTTTGCTATGATTGAAGATGCTGAGAAAAAGGGATTGCTCAAACATGGTGCTACTATAATAGAACCAACAAGTGGTAACACAGGTGTAGGATTGGCTTTTGTAGCAGCCGTAAAGGGTTACAAACTTATTCTGACTATGCCCGATACGATGAGCATAGAGCGCCGCAACCTTGTGAAAGCATACGGTGCTGAGGTTCGCCTCACACCGGGCAGAGACGGAATGCCGGGCGCAATCAGAGAGGCTGAAGAACTACGCAGATCGATACCGGGTAGTGTCATTCTGCAACAGTTTGAAAATGCAGCCAATCCGCTCAAGCACTACACTACAACAGGTCCGGAAATTTGGGAACAAACTGAAGGGAAAGTAGACATATTTGTTGCAGGTGTAGGCACTGGTGGCACAATATCAGGTGTGGGCAAATACCTTAAAGAGCAAAACCAGAATGTAAAGATTGTAGCAGTAGAACCTAAGTCGTCGCCTGTGCTCAATGGAGGAAAGGGCGGTCCGCACAAGATACAAGGTATTGGTGCAGGCTTTATTCCCCGAACCTACGATGCATCAGTTATTGATGAGGTATTCGATGTTGACAACGATGATGCCATTCGCACAGGCAGAGAGATAGCACAACAAGAAGGTGTACTTGTAGGCATATCGTCAGGTGCAGCTCTCTATGCAGCAGTTCAGGTGGCTATCCGCCCTGAAAATCAAGGCAAACGCATTGTTGTGTTGCTACCTGACACTGGTGAACGCTATCTAAGCACAGTTCTCTATTCGTTTGAGGATTATCCTTTGTAGTTTTTTGAAAAATAAAGTTTATGTTCAACGCTATACACAATCAAGTTGTGTATAGCGTTGTTTTTTTGTGTGTTGTAAAAAAACATAATCACAAGAAAATATTTGCAACTATTTTAAATTTTAAACAATTTTGAATGAAATATGTAAAATATACTGAATAAATATGCAAAAGTTAATCCCCAATATGCTCGTGTTGCTACTTTTTATATTTGTTGCAACATTTGCATCAGCTCAAAATACAAACAGCAAAATGGAAGAGAATAATACAATAGAAGCCAAAGTGCTCTACGATGCATTCAAAGAAAATGCAGCTGAACCTTACAAAAAACGAATGAAGATAAGCGGCATAGCTACCTATGTTGGTCCTGACGTATATGCTTTGCCATCAGTAGAACTATCAGAAACTGAGACAGCTACAGGTAGGGTATTATGCGTGCTACCACTGAGCGACTATCTGAAACTGCGCAAAGTGTCAAAGAAAGACCGAGTAGTGATGGAAGGCAATGTGTGCCGATCAATATGATATTGTGGTGGTGAAACAATGTAAAATAATAGAGGTAAATGGTGTGAAAGAATAAAGATAAAAGAACCATAGAAGATGACTCAATGAAGCGAGATAAGAAAAAACCTTACCCAATTTATCGGTTTGTATAAATCTATTTTTATATCTTTGCCATTGAGAAAAGAAAAGCCGCATTGGATTCTTTGATTGTTTAACTTAACATTAAAAACAATACCGGGCGACGCAGATGCTATAATGGCGGGCTCCTTCAATGTTTCAATTATGCCTTAGCGCGCAAGCGCCGTGATAGGCGAAGCAGGATTGCCTTCAAAAAAGGCACACGGAGATTACAAAGTAGCGGACGCACCCAAATCCTATTCCTTAGGAGTTTAAATAATCCGACCGTGCGGCCCCTTATACAGGGGAAGATGGAAAGTGATATACAGCTAAATTAGTTCACTGCCATCTTCCTCTCTTTTTTGATAAAAAATATATGCTCTCTCCGCGAAACGTCATCGAACTATTGTCGCCTGCGCGCGACTTTGAATGTGCTAAAGCCGCTATCTTGCATGGCGCTGATGCTGTATATATTGGCGCACCACAATTCTCAGCACGCAAGGCCGCAGGTAACACCATTGACGACATCAGGCGCACCATCAGCATAGCACATACCTATGGCGCACGCGTATTTGTTGCGCTCAATACACTCCTGACCGATGCTGAACTGCAGCTTGCTACCGATCTTGCTTGGCAACTCTATGAAGCCGATGCCGATGCGCTAATTGTACAAGATATGGGTTTGCTGGAGATGAACTTGCCACCCATCGAGCTGCACGCCTCAACGCAAACCGACAATCGAACAGTAGAAAAAGTGCAATTTTTGGAGCAATGTGGCTTCAAGCAAGTAGTGTTGGCTCGTGAACTGACTGCAGAACAGATAGCTGAAATAGCACAAAAAACAACGGTGCGTCTCGAATGTTTCATACACGGTGCACTCTGTGTGAGCTATAGCGGACAATGCTATATGAGCTACTCTGTCAATGGACGCTCAGCCAACAGAGGCGAATGTGCACAACCTTGCCGACTAAAATACGACCTGATAGACAAAAATGGGCAGACACTAATAAAACAAAAACATCTGCTTTCGCTCAAAGACCAAAATCAAACCACCAACATAGCCAAACTTATAGCAGCCGGTGCATCGACACTAAAGATAGAAGGTCGACTGAAAGATGCAGCATACGTTGCCAATACCACATTGCATTATAGGCGCGTGATAGACAATCTATTGAGCTCTGACAAACATTGGCAACGTGCATCGACAGAGAGCATTATTGAGGCACCTTTTGAGCCCGATGTATGCAAAACATTCAACCGTGGCTACACCACATATTTTGTTGGCGGAAGACAAAGCAATATGTCGCAGCCCGATACACCCAAGTCAGTAGGTGAGGAGATAGGCAAAGTATCTGAAGTGCGTAGCAATAGCTTTAGGATAGCAACCAGCAAAACACTCTCTAATGGCGACGGACTATGCTTCAGAACACCGCAAGGCAACTATGACGGCATACGTGTAAACCGAGCTGAAGGCAACCTTGTTTTTCCGCTCAAGATGCCACGCAACCTACCAAAAGGCACACTAATGCATCGCAACCTCGATGTGCAATTTGAACGCCTACTTGCCAGCGGTAAAACAACTCGTCTTATACCTATTAATATAGGTGTAGCGCTAACTCCTGACAACAAGGCATTGCGCCTAAGCATATCTGATGCTGATGTGCAAACCATTGTAGAGCAACGCATAGAGGGCGAACCAGCGCAAGATGCTGAGCGCGCTGAGCAAAACATAGCACGGCAACTTACCAAGCTGGGGCAAACACCATTTGTATGCACACATTTTGAAGCCGATGCAAATGTAAAACTAATGTGGTATGCCGCCAGCAACCTCAATGCATTGCGACGCGCTTCAGTAGAGGCGCATATAGCTGCACGCATAGCACACTTCAGGCCAGAACATTATGAGTGGCAACATACATCGCACCCATATATGCTCCAACGGCTCGAACGCAATGCCAACGTCATCAATAGCAGTGCTGCACACTTCTATCAGAGGCATGGTGCTGAAGTGGTAGAGTGGGGATACGAACGCAACACAAACTGCAACGGACAGGTGGTGATGACTACCAAATTTTGCCTTATGCACGCTATGGGATATTGTTTGCGCCAACAACCCAACAAACGCAACATATTGCCACTCACACTGATAGGCGAAAACGGACAATATAGCATTGATACCAACTGTGCTAAATGTGAAATGATAATAAGAAAAAAATAGATATATATATGAAACTAATGTTGTTGGGCTTAGGAATGCCCGAAATAGTACTTATTGCCATTGTAGCATTGCTCTTATTTGGCGGAAAAAAAATACCAGAACTTATGAATGGCATAGGCAAAGGTGTTAAGTCGTTTAAAGATGGACTAAATGGCATCGATAACGACAAGAAAGAAGAGAAAAAGGAGGGCGAGGAGTAACGCCACATGGAGGATAAGCCACTTACATTTTGGCAGCATGTAGATGAACTACGCAGTGTTGTGGTGCGCATTGTGGTGTGCATTGTGGTGCTAAGTTTGCTCTTCTTTTGCTTCAAAGAGGCACTATTTAGCATAGTTTTAGCGCCGTCGCATGCTGATTTTGTGCTCTATAGGCTCATTGGCGTTGATGCCAACGATGTGTCGTTTTGCCTTATCAATACTGAACTTACGGGGCAGTTTATGGCACACATGCAAGTGGCTTTTATGGCGGCAGCTGTAGTTGGTGCGCCATACGTGCTTTGGCAAATATTTGCCTATTTGTCGCCAGCACTATATGCCGGTGAGCGACGTGTGCTACGTGTGGCTCTGATAGCTGGTAGCGCACTTTTTTATTTAGGTGCATTGCTAAGCTATGTGCTTATTTTCCCACTCTCTTTTAGGTTTTTGACCAATTATCAAGTGTCTGATGAAGTTGGCAACATGATTCAGCTCTCGTCATATCTCGACACGCTGATGATGCTCAGTTTGCTTATGGGCATCTTGTTTGAGTTGCCATTGGTAGCCATATTGCTTGGTAAGGTCGGACTCATTAGTGCCAGCTATATGGCTGCATATAGGCGTCATGCTGTGTTGGCGATACTCATAGTGGCAGCCGTCATCACTCCTACTACTGATGTGTTTACACTCACAGTAGTAGCTCTGCCAATATATGTACTTTACGAGTGTTCGATAATTTGTGTGAGAATAGAAGGACGCAAGTGAAAGAATGTTTTTCTCTCAAGTTTCGCAAGTAAGTAGCTCCGAAGGGGCGAAAGGAATATAGGCATGGGTGAGCGTAGCGTAACCCCTGCTAATCATACATTTCTCATATTATTAGCCCTGAAGGGGCGAAAGACTTAACGCATAACAATAACAAATCTTTCGTCCCTTCAGGGCTCTTGTTTGTTGATTGATATGTGTGCAGTGGTTTCGCTTTGCTACACCACTGCTTGTGGTCTATCGCCCATTCAGGGCTAATTTTCTGTATATTTTCCCTTGCGAAACTTGAGTTAATTTTACTTTTTATTTCGCAACGCTCAATCATCTTCGGGTCTGTGCCGACAGACTCAACGATGATTGAGCGTAGCGAAACGAAGTTCGGCGTAGCCAAATAAAAAGTAACAAAAAGAACTCGTCGCTGATTCCACTCCGCTAAAAATTATCTTCGCTACGCTAAACGATTTTAACTCGCTACGCAAATCGTTTTTAACGCTTCGCTACGATAATTTTCTTAACGCTCCGTGCCAAAGGCGACAACCGCGAGGTGAAAATCGGGTTTCGTGCATATTGTTGGAAGATATTTTTTTGTTGTATTCCTTTCGCCCCTTCGGGGGTCTTGTTCGTTGATTGATAGGTGTGCAGTGTTTTTGCTTTGCTACACCCCTGCCTGTGGTCTATCGCCCCTTCAGGGCTTGCATCTCTACTTGATAAACCTAACTAAAGTCTAAAAAAATCAAAAAAAAAATATTTGTGCTTTGCGTGCATTTGAGCGCATTATATGGCATTTTGGGGGACTATGAAACAAGCTCTATATGAGTTATTTTTTGATTAATTATTATTTTTAATCGCTGTTTTTACCCTCTTTTTGTGTTGTTTTCTGCCAAAAATGTCTTAAAACAATGGTTTTTGCAGTTCTGAATAAAATTGGCAAAAAATAAACTACGCATCTGTTGGTGATAACCTTCTTTTGTGAAAAAAAATTAAAAAAGCTAAAAAGTCATTTATGAAATTAAAAACCCAAAACCAAAAAGTTATGAAAACCTAAAAAAAAAGATCAAAACAACCAATTATGAAAACCTAACAGTTCTTGAGTGAGGAGTCCCATAACAGAAAACTCCCACAACCCCAAAACCAAAAGAAAAAGAGCAAAACGCTTTTAAAATTGAAGTATTTATTTCAACAACTGTAAAACTATGAAAAAAGAAACAGCCAAACAACGCAAAATCTCGCCGATGAACTTCGGTGGGGCTAAGTTAGTTTGCAAATGCTTTCTCCTGACAGGTGCATTGATGTCGCTACCTATGCCATCGTTGGCTATCGACTCACCAATGACTGTTGTTGCAGAAGCACAACAAGCAGGACCTATCAAAGGTACTGTTGTAGATCAGAATGGCGACCCAGTTCCCGGTGCTAATGTGTATGTAAAAGGGAAAAATGTGCAAACTATTACCGATATTAATGGTAACTTCTCATTGAATTGCGAGTCTGAAGATGTGATTGTTATCTCATTTATCGGTTTCCTTACGCAAGAGTTGCCCGCTAATAGCGACTTGAGTAACATTCTCTTGCCTGAAGATATTGCCGGATTGGAAGAAATTGTAGTAGTAGGTGCCGGTACACAGAAAAAAGTATCCGTTACTGGTTCTATTTCATCTATCAAGGGTGATATTCTTCACGCACCAAGCTCTTCACTTACCTCCAACCTCTCTGGTAAACTTGCCGGCGTTATGTCGCGTGTGAACTCAGGTGAGCCGGGTGCTGCATCCGAATTCTATATTCGTGGTGTATCTACATTCGGCGGCCGTGCTACACCGCTTATCCTCATGGACGGTATCGAAATCTCCACTGGTGACCTCAACCGTGTGCCTGCAGAGAGCATCGAGAGCTTCTCTATCTTGAAGGATGCTTCTGCTACCGCTATTTATGGTGCGCGTGGTGCGAATGGCGTTATGCTTATCACCACTAAGACAGGCCAAGAGAACCAAAAGGCTCAGATAAATGTGAAGTTTGAAACTTCTCTTTCTACTCTGCAAAATATGGTAGAATATGTTGATGGTGCTCGTTTTATGGAACTCTACAACGAGGCTGAAAAGTCACGCAACCCAGATCTACAAACTCCTACATATTCTAATAACGACATTGAGTATACGAGAATTGGTTTGTTCCCAGAAATCTATCCAGATGTCGATTGGCAAGATCTTATGTTCAAAAAACATAGTTGGAGTCAGCGTGGCAACATAAATATCTCGGGAGGTGGCTCTAAGATAACCTACTATATGGCTCTCCAGCTCAACCACGATACTGGTATGCTCGATATTCCTGATACATACTCTTTTGATAACAACATCAACAATTGGGAATACGATTTCCGTAACAACCTCTCCTATGCCTTCACGCAATATACCAAAGTTACAATGCGTCTGAACGCACAATTTGGTAAGAAGATTGGTCCGGGTCGTGGTGTGAGTGAACTCTTCCAAAAAGCTTTCAAAATGAATCCTGTGCTATTCCCAGCAACATATAGATCATTTGAAGGCGACGAGCATATTCGCTTTGGTAATGTCTATGCTCAGGGTAAGGACGGCAACCGCTACCACAACCCATACGCAGAGATGCTCTCTAAGTACCAAGAAGACAACTATAGTACTATCAACGCTTCTGTCGAATTAGATCAACAGCTCGATATGCTCACCAAAGGTCTGTCTGTAAAGGTGTTGGCCAATCTCAAGAGTTGGAGCAACATGATGTATCAACGCAAGATAGAACCATACTACTACGAGTTGGCTCTTAAAGGTTCGGCAGGACGTGAAGAGTATGTAAAAAGAGATGGTGCAGAACTAACAGTTGACGACTTGCAACTTGTAGGCAATGCAGGTTCTGAATATATCGAAGAAAGAGAGGGAAAGGTCGATGACCCTGACAAAGGCTCTGGTGCTCGTAGTAGCGACCGTACATATTATATCGATGCTCGCATCAACTACGACCGCACTTTCAACGAGGTGCACAACGTAGGTGCAATGCTCATGTATATGCAGCGTGAGTTCCGTAACGGCATTCGTCCTAACCGCAACCAAGGTTTCTCTGGTCGCGCCACATACGACTACGATCGCCGCTATCTCGCTGAGTTCAACTGCGGCTACAACGGTACAGAACGTATGGCAAGCGGCGAGCGCTTTGAGTTCTTCCCTGCAGTTTCTGTTGGTTGGGTACCAAGTGGCGAAGAGTTCTGGACACCTCTTGAAGATTATATCGACTTCTTCAAGATTCGTGCTTCATACGGTATCGTAGGTTCCGACGAGACTGGCGAGGGCGCAGGCGCACCGCACTATCTATACGAACACACTATCAACCTCGGTGGCACCGAAGAGTTCCGTTCAGGTTATGAACACAACAACAACCATCGTGGACCAAACTTTGTTACATACCCTGTTGAAGATGCTCACTGGGAGCGTGTTAAGAAACTCGACCTTGGTGTTGATGTACACTTCTTCAAACAGCTCAACGTAGCATTCGACTACTTCACTGAAAAACGCGACCGCATCCTTATGAAGCGTGCTTCGTTCCCAAAAATTCTTGGTTACGGCAATGCGAATATTTGGTCTAACATAGGCGAAGTAGAAAACAAAGGTTTCGACCTTTCTGTTAATTGGAACAAGCAGATAAACAAAGATTGGATATTTGATGCAAGGTTTAACCTCACCTACAACAACAACAAATACAAATACAAAGATGAACCCGAATATCCATACACATGGCAGCTTGAGACAGGTTATCCTTTGCAGCGTACTGTAGGTTACATTGCTGAAGGACTCTTCGCAAGTGAAGAGGAAATCGAAAATAGTCCTAAACAAACTGGTGTGATTCGTCCTGGTGATATCAAATACCGCGATGTAAATGGTGATGGTATCATAAACAATGAAGATCAAGTAATGATATCTCCATACGGTGGACTCCCACGTATTCAGTACGGTTTTGGATTTAATGTTACTTGGCGCAAAATAGACGCTGGTGTATTCTTTACAGGCTCTGCTAAGCGTACTATTATGATCAACAACCTTAAGCCATTCTGTGCTGCCGAAGAATGGGATGGCACTGATAAGAACGTAATTAAATTCATTGATGAAAACCACTGGAGCGAAGACAATCCGGATCCAAATGCTAAGTATCCTCGCCTTGGTCTCACTGGTGGCGATATCAATAACAATCATGAGCCTTCTACCTATTGGAAACGTAGTGGAGATTTCCTCCGTTTCAAGACGGCTGAAATTGGCTACAGCTTCAAGTATGGACGTGTATACGTAAGTGGCGACAACCTTGCTGTATTCAGCAAGTTCAAAGAGTGGGACCCCGAGCTCAACTGGGATTCGTATCCACTTAGCCGCATTTTCAACTTGGGTGTACAGTTTACGCTCTGATGTGTGAAAAATTAATACTAAAAAATAGTAAAGATGAAAAAGAAAACATTATATAAAGCATTGCTTTTGGCGGCAGTACCTGCTGTGATGCTCTCTTCGTGCGACTATCTTGACGTGGTGCCTAACGAAACTGTGGATGAGAATGACGTTATGAAAGATGCCGCCGCAGTGAGAGACTATTTGTATTCATGCTATGACAAGGTACAAGTACTTCCCAACAAGTATACATCCTTCGAATCTGCTACCGATGAGTTTCTATGTCCAGAAGGTTGGGAGGAAGATCGCGCTCGCCTTCAATGGAATCAGATCAACGCAACTAATGCTCCGGGGTATTGGAACGATTTCTATTACAACATCGGTCAGTGCTACCACTTTTTGCGTGACATTGAGCAATATGCTCCCGAAGGTTTTGATGAACGTGTTAAGAAACGCTATATTGCAGAGGCTAACTTTCTTATAGCTTTCTATCACATGCGTCTGCTCAATGCATTCGGACCTATTCCTTTGATCAGGGAATTCCAATCAGCAAATCTGTCTACCGATGAGTTCCCGGGTCGTTCTCCATACGATGAGTGTGTTCAGTTTATTGTTGACAAGATTAATGAAGCTATCCCTGACTTGCCAGACAATACTTCTGCTGACGAATGGTGTAGGGCTACAAAGACAATAGCAAAGTCTATTAAGAGTCGCCTACTTCTCTATGCTGCTTCGCCAATGTGGAATGGCTCTTTCCCATTCGTAGGTTGGACAAACAAGGATGGTAGTGCTCTTGTAAATTCTACCTCAGATAAAGGTAAGTGGCAGACTGCACTTGATGCTGCACTTGATGCCATTCAAACTGCTGAAGGACAAGGTTTCCGTTTGCTTACACGTGAGGATGGTGAAAAAATTGCTGAAAATTTGGCATCTGATATTGATACCAAAGAACTTGAAGAGAGGGGACTGACAACTAAGGCACAAGCACTCTATTGTTGGGTGCCAGGAGTGGTGAACGATCCTGCTGATCCAAAATACGATGAAGATTTCTTCAAGACTATTGTTGCATTGCGTTATCTCCACAATACTACTCCTAAAGATGGTAATCCTGAGATTATTTGGGCTGTATGGTGGGATATGAACACACGCCAATATGCATGCTTGCCGAGAAATATCGCTAAAAAAGCAGGTGAGAGTGCCTACGGACAAGGTTGGATGGCAGAAAGTCCTACACTCTACTCAGTAGAACACTTCCTTACAAAGGATGGCACATTGCCCGACTTTGACCCCAAATTTAGCAAAGACGACAGTTGGAGACTTGCATCTGCTGGTATTCATAACGAAGAGAAGCAATACACTCCTTTTGTGGGTGGCGACAAACAGACGTTTACCGTTCGTCATGAAGATGTTATCAACATCAACGCTAATCGTGAGCCTCGTTTCTATGCTTCATTCTCATTCGATGGCGATATGATGTTCTCTAGAGTACGTGGTGGCGAGCCATTATGGATTAACGTCAAGAGTCATAACGTAGATGGTAAGGGTGATGGCGAAGAAAAAAATGGCGAAAAAGTTAATGGCGGACAAGGTTTCTTTTCAGACTCTCGTGACTATCTATCTTGTGGATACATCACAAAAAAATGGAACTCCCCTAACGAGTTCTATAATACTCAATCAGGTCAGGCTTCATGGGATAGTGATCGCCCTATGACTATTATTCGCCTTGCTGAACTCTACCTCAATGCTGCCGAGTGCTATGCTGAACTTGGTCAGACCGATAAAGCTATTGAGTATGTCAATAAGATTCGCGAGCGTGCATACGTACGCAATCTTACCGCAGACGACCTTACTAAGCAAAGTATTGTAGAGTGGGTTCGTACAGAACGCTTTATTGAGCTTTGGGGCGAAGGTCTCCGCTACTACGACTTGCGCCGTTGGCTCATCGCACCAGAGCGTCTAAATAAAAATGCTTATGAAGGCCTCTATTCAAGAGAACAAGAAATATCGTTTGAAAAGTTCAACCAACGCACTAAGATGAGCATTTTCAACGGTAAGTTGCAATGGGACGACCGTATGTATCTGATGCCAGTGCCATCTGATGATGTGTATGCTAACCCTCAAATGGTTCAGGCACCTAAGTACTAAAAATATATGGGTGTTCTGAAAAACGAATAACTTTGGAACACCCATACATTTAGACAAAAACGTAAAAACAGAATAAAATGAGAAAGAATATAATAAAACTACTCGTTGGTACCTTGGCAATTGGTGGCTTGAGCGCCTGCGACGAGTCAGAATACGAAATCGACAACTTGCTGCCGTCAGAATATGCCAAGATTCTGAACATCCGAGATGGCGGCGAGCAAAGCATCACCCTTTATGATGTTGGTAAGAGCGACTCTTATACCGTTTCGGTAATGAAAATAGGTAATGCAGAGAGCATAACGGCCGATGCTACACTTGCAGTGATGACAAAGGCCGAAATAGGTGAGCGTTTGGGCTTGCACGAAAATAACTATGCACCTCTGCCTGCCGATTACTTCTCGCTGAGCGAAACTACATTGCATTTTGAGGCCGATGAACGCTACAAGATTATTAGTGTCAACTTCTCTGCCGAACAGATTAGCAAGATTCGTACACTCTTTGTCGATACTACTGCAACTAATAATATTAATGTTGTAGCTCTGCAACTACGCAGTGATGTAGATTCTGTAAACTCTTACAACGATTACATCATCTTCAACATTAACGACTGCGTATTGCCAAAGTACGGCTTTGCATCAGAAAGCTATATCACTATGGCAAGCAAGACCAATATTACTTCATCAATTGAGCTCGCTCTCGAAATCGACAACGACTGGGACTTCACTGCCGACGTAGAGGTTGGTACAGAAGCCGATGTTGAGGCATACAACAAAGCGCGCGGTCTTGACGCTGAAGATCAGGTGCCATACGAGCTTTTGCCAGAGGACTATTACCTCATTGGCGACAAGGCAACATTCAAGGCAGGCGACAATGTTGGCAAAATAGTATTCAATGCATATATCAGCCAAATCAGCAGGGATTCTAAGTACCTACTACCTATCAAACTAAAAGCTGATGGCTCTCAACCAATTTCTCTATCGGCAGAGATATTTACTATTTAGTTGTTGACCCGTATGCTGCAGCTGAGTTCCCAAGAAAAGACTGGGTAATCACTGGTACAACTGAGGAACTTACTGGTGAAGATGGTGGCAATAATGGAAAGCTTATCCATGCTATTGATGGTGATGTTAATACTTTCTGGCACGTTATGTGGCAGAGCGGACCAGCATGGGATATCGCCGTAAGTCCTGTCCAAGTTGATATCGAGCTCAAGATGGATTCTGAAATTGATTATATCACCAAGATTATGCTTCAAAGACGTCAAAACAATGGTGGATGCAATAATGCTGAAGGTGGCTTCTATGTTTCTAAAGACGGAAATAATTGGGAGAAAGTTGGCGATTTCAAAATTGCAGACACTAATGATGAACAGTTCTTTGAACTTGATGAATCTACCTATGGAACGACCAAAGGTGCTAAGCACTTACGCATCCAGTTTGATACTAAGGGTGATGGTTTTGGTCCTATGCTTGCTGAAATCAAGGTCTACGGCTATACTCTCTAATAAATTCTGAACATTTTGAGTAACTAATCAGAATGTAGAATTAATTAATAGCATTTTGTC
>CAJONN010000096.1 GCA_905235955.1 uncultured Marinilabiliaceae bacterium | reverse complement strand
TTTCTCGATGCTCAATGTCTATGTGCGCACGCAGGTGAAATGTGCTGGCGGTCGAACCGATTTGGTTGTTGAGATGCCCGACACAACTTACGTTTTCGAACTCAAGCTCAATGGCACCGCCGAAGAGGCTCTCGAGCAAATCAACTCAAAGAACTACGCTTTACCGTATCAGTTTGACGATAAGCAAGTTATAAAGATTGGCGTCGCCTTCGACAAAGAGACGCGCACTCCAACCGACTGGAAGGTGGAGAGGTAAACACAATTTTATTTACCATAAAAATCAAAACAAAAAGTCTGACAACCACATATTTCTGATTGTCAGACTTTTCGTTTGGTTTTATATTTCTTGTAGAATAAAATGCCTATTTTTTCTTTACAACTCTACCTTTGGCTTTAACCACACTGTTTACTTCAGCATCACCTCTGTAACGAATGACACAACTTTCAGCCTCTGCTTTTATCAGTTTAGTAGCATATATTTCTGAGTCACAACCCGATGCGTATATATTCACTACTTCGCTCCACAAATGCTCAGCGTCATACTTCGAGTCGCGTACTGTACCCTTCATTCGCACATCTTGGCGTGTTGCTTTGCCACTGATTGTTACATTGCATGAGTTGGCACTAACTACAAGCGCATCGACATCTATATCAAGTTCGGCTTCGCACTTGGCCGACACATCAACGGTGAGCGGTGTGCCTCTGTGCTCCAAATGGCAACCATCGTTGGTGGCAACTGATGCACCTGTTTTTATTGTAATAACATCAATATCTTTATAATATACAAAAACGGTTACTGCCGAACCTGCCGTTTTTTTCTTCATCTTGGCATAAAGAGTGCCGTTTTTCACCTCTGTTTCAACATCAGAAGTAGGACAACCTTGCGTTACTACCTCTACGGAATAATAGTCACACTGAATAAGCAATACATTAAGTCCTTTAGATGCCTCTATTTTGCTAAATTCAGATACCTGACGTTGGTCTTTGTTTACATCGTCATCAGCTGCCCAAGCTGTTGCAATGCCCAACAAACCTATCAGCAATAATGTCAGTATTGATTTCATTTTTTTGTATATATTTTAAGTTATTATTTTTATAAAAAAGAATTGTCAAAAATTTTTCTGCAAAAATACATCTAAACAAAGATAGTACCAAACAATAGTTACATATATCTGACAGAATGTCATTTTTTTGATAAATCATAAACAAATAATTCTGTCAATTTAGACAAAACTACTGCCAAACAAATAGATTATTGCCCCAAAAACAACTTTGGCACGCTCATTGACCAATGCCCAACCGTCTGCAAAAAAGGACAGACGAAATAAAGTTGAATAAAAAAGAAAAAAACATACAACAATGGGAAAAATAATTGGCATCGACCTCGGAACCACAAACTCGTGCGTTTCAGTCATGGAAGGCTCAGAGCCTATAGTAATAGCAAACAGCGAAGGCAAACGCACCACACCTTCAGTTGTAGCATTTGTTGAAGGTGGCGAACGTAAGATTGGCGATCCTGCTAAACGTCAGGCTGTTACAAACCCTCACAAAACTATCTATTCTATCAAACGCTTCATGGGCGAAACTTACGACCGCCTCACACAAGAAGTTGAACGTGTACCTTATAAAGTAGTAAAGGGCGACAACAATACTCCACGTGTCGACATCGATGGTCGCCTCTATACTCCACAAGAAATATCAGCTGTTATTCTTCAGAAAATGAAGAAAACTGCCGAAGAATATCTCGGACAAGAGGTAACTGAAGCAGTTATCACAGTGCCAGCTTACTTCAACGATGCACAACGCCAAGCAACAAAAGAGGCTGGTCAGATTGCAGGTTTGAACGTTCGCCGAATTGTCAACGAACCTACGGCTGCAGCTCTTGCTTACGGCCTCGATAAGAAGGCATCAGACCAAAAGATAGTTGTGTTCGACTGCGGTGGTGGTACTCACGATGTATCAGTGCTCGAACTTGGCGATGGTGTGTTTGAGGTAAAAGCTACTGATGGCGATACCCACCTCGGCGGTGACGACTTCGACCACAGAATAATCGACTGGCTTGCTGATGAATTCCAAAAGAGCGAAGGCGTTGACCTCCGCCAAGATCCGATGGCACTTCAGCGCTTGAAAGAGGCGGCTGAGAAGGCTAAGATAGAGCTCTCATCATCAGCTTCAACTGAAATCAACTTGCCATACATATCAGTAGCTAACGGCATGCCTAAGCACCTTGTTACTACATTGACTCGTGCTAAGTTTGAACAACTCATCGATGACCTCATCAAGCGCACTATCGACCCTTGCCGCACAGCATTGCAAAATGCAGGTCTGACCGTAAACGACATCGACGAAATAATACTTGTAGGTGGTTCAACACGTATTCCGGCTATACAAACTGCTGTTGAGAAATTCTTTGGCAAAGCTCCTTCAAAGGGCGTTAACCCTGACGAAGTTGTTGCCATTGGCGCAGCTATACAAGGTGCCGTACTCACTGGCGAAGTAAAAGATGTGTTGTTGCTCGACGTTACTCCACTTTCATTGGGTATCGAAACAATGGGTGGCGTAATGACCAAACTCATCGATGCCAACACCACCATACCTACTAAGAAGTCGCAAGTATTCTCAACAGCTACTGACAATCAGCCAGAAGTTACAATACACGTATTGCAAGGCGAACGTCCGATGGCTGCACAGAACAAGAGCATTGGTCAGTTCAACCTCTCTAACATTCCACCTGCACCACGTGGCGTGCCTCAAATCGAAGTTACTTTCGACATCGATGCGAACGGCATTCTCAACGTTACCGCTAAAGACAAGGCAACGGGCAAAGAGCAATCGATACGTATCGAAGCATCGAGCGGCTTGAGCGATGACGAGATCAAGCGCATGAAAGCCGAAGCTGAAGCCAATGCTGAAGCTGACAAGGCTCAGAAAGAGAAGGCTGAGAAGATAAACCAAGCAGACACAATGATATTCCAGACTGAGAAGCAACTCAAGGAGTTTGGCGACAAACTGCCAGCCGACAAGAAGTCTGAAATAGAAGCAGCACTTGGCAAGCTCAAAGAGGCACACAAGGCTCAGGACTTGGCTGCAATAGACACTGCTATAAACGAACTCAACACAGTATTCCAAGCAGCATCGCAACAGATGTATCAGCAAGCTGGTGGCGCACAAGGCGCGCAACAACAAGATGGTCAGCAAGGTGCCCAAGGAGGCAGCTCACAAAAGAGTGGCGATGACGTAACTGATGTTGACTTTGAAGAGGTAAAATAACACAGATAAATAACAATTTATCAAAAATAATCAAAAAGGTGTAGCACAATGTGTTACACCTATTTTTGTTGATAAATATCTTTCGTTATTTATGCTTATATATGGGATTTTTATTGTATATATTGCAACATATTTGTAACGCGACTTAATTAGCGATAAGGTGCGACATATCAGTAAAATATACGATATATGCCTGCAAGCAAGTACAAATTAGAATGAATTGCCGAAGCCATTGCCTTGTTTGGCATCTCACGCGATACCATTTACAGATTAATCAGAAAAGGCTATCTGCCAGCCGTAAATTTGGGTGAACGACTTACACGCATCAGCTGCGCCCATATCAAAAGTATGTTTTCGTTGGCAGAGTAAAAACAGCAAACAACGCCTACTTGCAAAACTTTTGAAACTTTTTAAATGAAAGAGCCATGGTCATTTTGTGTGAAAAATAAGCAAAAAAATGCTATCTTTGTTGAGAGATTTTTTTTGACCCAATAACCAACCAATAAAACTCCGATATATGATAGCGCAGACAAAATTGAGCCCCGATGAACGGCTACAACTTATCAGAGTATACCGAACATTGCTGCGGTCAACATCAGAGATAAGAGAAGCTGACGACATACAGAAAATAAAACACATATTCGCTCTCGCAGCACAAACAACCGACCTTACTCGCAATAAAGCACCAGAATTCTCGAGCCTTAGACACTCATTTGAGGTAGCTCAGATAACAGTGGCAGAAGTAGGACTTGGCAGAATAGCTGCCATTAGCGCCATCTTATACGAAACCGTGCAAGTATCGGGTCTCGACAATAGTATAGTTCGGAGCAACTTCGGAGCGCAGATAGGTAGCATTTGTGAAGGACTAGCAAAGGTGTGCGAGCTATATCACAAGCATGGCTCAGTTGACAACGACAACTTTCGCAAACTACTCTTTACCTTCGCACAAGATGTGCGCGTCATCTTGGTTATCTTGGCCGACCGCCTCAACCTTATGCGCCACCTCAAACTTTTTGCTGAAGAAGACCAAAAAGCCATTGGAGCCGAAGTAGGCTACCTATATGCACCTATGGCTCATCGTATGGGGCTTTATGGAATGAAGAGCGAAATGGAAGACCTCTCAATGAAGTTTACCAACCGCGAAGTATACCTCGACATAGCTCGGCAACTCAACGAAACAAAGCGAAGCCGAGATGCATATATCGAGTCGTTTATCAAGCCACTGCGCCAGATACTTGACCAATCAGGACTCAAATATGAGATAAAGGGACGCACCAAAACCATTAGCTCCATTTACCACAAAATACAAAAAAGCCACGCAAGCATCGAAAACATCTACGACCTTTTTGCCATCCGCATCATTATCGACTGCGATCAGAAAAACGAAAAGGCTGAATGCTGGCGCGTATACTCTATAGTTACTGACCTCTATCAGCCCAATCCGGTAAGGCTCAAAGACTGGATTTCAGTACCCAAAGGCAATGGCTACGAGAGTTTGCACATCACCGTTTTAGGTCCACAACAACGCTGGGTCGAAGTGCAAATAAGGTCGCAACGCATGGACGAAGTGGCCGAAAAAGGTTTCTGTGCCCACTGGAAATACAAAGGCATAAAAACCGAAGAAAACATGGAGAAATGGCTCGCTAATATACGCGAAGTACTTGAAAATCCGGAGCTTACAGGTGTAGATTTTATTGACGACTTCAAACTCAACCTCTACGACAAAGAGGTATTTGTCTTCACCCCCAAAGGCGACTTGCGCCGACTTGCCAAAGGCGCAACAGTGCTCGACTTTGCCTTCGATATACACACCAATGTGGGGAGCAAATGCGTAGGCGCAATAGTCAATGGGCGCAATGTACCCATCAGATATGTGCTACAAAATGGCGACCAAGTTGAAATACTTACCAGCAGCCACCAAGAACCCAAGGCAGATTGGATGCTGATAGCCACCACAGCACACACCAAAACAAAGCTACGCAAATTGCTCAACGAGCAGAAGTTCAAGCAGTCAGAAATAGGGCGCGAAATGCTCGAACGCCGACTGAAAAATTGGAAAATGGAGCTCAACGACACCATTTTGCATCTGCTCATGAAGGCATTTGGCTACAAAGATATTCATGACTTCTTGTGCGACATTGGCAACGACAAAATTGGTGCGCAAGACATAAAAGATATGCTCGTAGAAAACGAGGAGAAGCGCGACAATGTAGAACCCATAGCCAAAGTGTCGGCAAGCGAATACAAATACAAAGACGACTCAGTTGAAGATGTGTCGCCCAGCAGCGTACTTGTACTTGATAGGTCGCTCACCAACATAGGCTTTGTGCTCTCAAAATGCTGCAACCCAATATTTGGCGACCCCGTTTTTGCCTTTGTATCGGCCACAGGTGGCGTAAAAATACACCGCGTAGGCTGCCCCAACGAAGGCGAAATGCGTAGGCGTTTTGGCTATCGCATCATCGAAGCACGCTGGAACGGCACAGGCGGCACACTAATGCCCGTAACACTGCGCATTACTGGTACCGATGACCTTGGCATCCTGACCAACATATCGCAAGTGCTCACCAAAGATACATCAGTAAAATTGCGCAACATTACTGTAAACTCAACAGAGGGAGGCTTTGAAGGCGACGTAACCGTAATGATATCTAATACTGACATTCTAACTGGGTTGATAAAGAAGGTAAAAAATATCAAAGGCGTTTATTCTGTAACGCGCCTTGAAAAAAAGTAAAAATCTTAATCTATGAATAACGATATTAAAATAGAAGAAAAACTTGCTCAATTACTTGTAGGTAAACGTCTTACACTGTCGACAGCTGAGAGCTGTACGGGTGGCAATATTGCACATTTGATAACATCGGTAGCAGGTAGCTCGGTATATTATATGGGTGGCGTTGTGAGCTATAGCAACAGCGTAAAATCAGAACTTTTGGGAGTTTTAGAAACTGAAATAGAGACCTTTGGTGCTGTGAGCGAACCAGTAGTGAGGCACATGGCCGATGGTGTCAAACGTCGTCTGAAAACAGATTGTGCCATAGCAACATCGGGCATTGCCGGACCCGGTGGAGGCACAACAGAAAAACCCGTTGGGACAATATGGATAGCCATCAGTACACCACTTGGCACTATTAGCAAATGTTTGCGCACCGACTCGTCTGATAGGCTTTATAACATAACTGAAGCTACTAACAAAGCACTCGAAATGCTCTATTTTCAGCTGATAGAAGAGAATGTGTAGAGTTTGCCATTTCTCAGAGAATGCACAGAATATAAGACCTGAAGTGGCGGAAAGAATATAACCAACAAATTGCTTCCAACAATAAGCACGAACCCAGATTTTCACACTCGCATAAGAACTAGTTACGGTTCTACCTATTGTGCGGAGAAATATCTATGCCATAGCTCAATAAAAAAGTAAAGAAAAACCTATTTTTGCATTGTAAATCAAATTTTTTTATTGAGCCTAATGCTTCGTTTCAGACAAATAATATTTCTTCTGCTTGTTGCGGCAATAATGACTGGGTGTGGCACTACACGCCCCATATCGCCAACTCAGAAAAAGAAAAACTGGAGCATCAATGACAATACTAAAGGCTCAACAAAAAAAAATAATGGTGGCGGACAGTCGCAAAACAAAGGCTCATCAGATAAAAAGAGCAATAGCAATCATGCTGCAAATTGCAAAAAATTAGGCGTAAGTGCCAGCAGCTCTGACAATGTAAAGCTCTATAGCGAGTGCGCTTCGTGGGTTGGCGTAAAGTATAAATATGGTGGTACATCGAAGAGTGGCGCCGACTGCTCAGGCATGACTTATATGATATACAAAACCGTTTATGGCAAGACACTTACAAGGCAGTCGGCGGGTATGCTCAACGACAATTGCACTAAGATAAAAAAGAGCCAACTACGTGAGGGCGATTTGGTCTTTTTTCGCACCGATGGCAAACGTTCATCAACTCCCAACCATGTAGGTATTTACCTCAAAGAGAATAAGTTTATTCATTCAAGTACTTCTAAAGGTGTGATAGTGAGCGACATTACACAAGAATATTACATCACCAATTGGATTGCTGCTGGTCGTGTAAAATAACTCAAGTTTCGCAAGTGAAAATATACTGCAAACAAGTCCCTATATAAGACCTTCCCATTAA
>CAJONN010000095.1 GCA_905235955.1 uncultured Marinilabiliaceae bacterium | reverse complement strand
TTTCTGTTTGAGCGAAGCGAGTTAAAATCGTTTAGCGTAGCGGAGATAATTTTTAGCGGAGTGGCAACAGCGACGAGTTCTTTTTGTTACTTTTTATTTGTCGGCACAGACCCGAAGAGATTGAGCGTAGCGAAACGGAGTTCGGCGTAGCCAAATAAAAAGTAAAATTAAATGGGAAGGTTGTATATATGGACTTGTTTGCAGAACATTTCTACTTGCGAAACTTGAGATATTTACTTATTCTGCGTTATGTTGTTATAGCAAATCGTCTAAATAGTCAAGTGTTTTTTTTAAATACCATACAGCAAGGCTTCGGATAGGTAGCGGTCGAAGTTGATTGCGTGAAAAAACGTTTTTTGCCCAAGCGTAAAATTGTACAGAAAACAGTAAGAAATTGCTTAAAAATAACTATCTTAGGCTCGTTTTTTTATTAATAGACAAAAATGGACAATAATACCTCACCTGAACTTACCGACATATTGCACCGAAGTGTAACAGAAGCATTGCGTTTGGGGTATGAATTTGTAGCGCCCGAACATATAATGTTGGCCATAATTCAAAATGGCAATTGCGATGCAATGGTAGCCCTTCAGAGTGTCAATAATATAGGACAAGAAGACTTGCGCCTTAGTATAGAGAAGAGCATGAATACCAGCAGTCCGATTACAAGCGACAATATGAATTTGCCATTCTTGCCCTCTACAGAGCGCGTCATACGCTTTGCCGCAATAGAAGCCAATGCAATGAAAAAACCAATATCATCAGTGCATTTACTCCTTGCATTGCTCAACGAAAAAGGTACAGCCATCAGAACTACACTCAACAACATGCACATCACCTACGAAGATATAAAGCGCGCAATAGCACCCAAGCCAAGATGGCCCAAATCATCGCTCATCAACGATGATGATGAAGACGAAGACAGCCCATTTGCAAGCAGAGGCAATGCCGGCTCAAATCCATCGGCAATGCAACAACGCCCCAATACCCAAACCGTCAACACCAACTCAGACACCCCAGTGCTTGACAACTTTGGCATAGACCTATCGAAGGCAGCCGAAGAAAATAGGCTCGACCCCGTGATAGGACGCACACGCGAGATAGAACGCATAGCTCAGATACTGAGCCGACGAAAGAAAAACAACCCCATACTGATAGGCGAACCCGGCGTGGGCAAAAGTGCCATAGTAGAAGGTTTGGCACTGCGAATAAAGGAGAAAAGAGTATCAAGAGTGTTATTTGACAAACGTGTAGTAACACTTGACATAGCTTCAATAGTAGCCGGAACAAAATATCGCGGACAATTTGAAGAACGCATCAAAGCCATACTTGGCGAACTACGCAAAAATCCGAACATCATACTCTTCATCGACGAAATACACACCATAGTAGGAGCCGGCAGCGCAACAGGCAGCTTAGATGCCGCCAACATATTGAAGCCAGCACTCGCACGTGGCGAAATACAATGCATAGGTGCTACTACACTCGACGAATATAGGCAAAGCATAGAGAAAGATGGCGCATTGGAACGCCGTTTCCAAAAAGTAATAGTAGAGCCAACCAGCGTTGACGAAACCATACAAATACTCACCAACATCAAAGATAAATACGAAGAACATCACAACGTAACATATACGCCTGAAGCCATCAAAGCATGCGTGCTGCTCACCAATAGATATATGAGCGAACGCCAACTGCCCGACAAAGCTATCGACGCACTCGACGAAGCAGGCTCACGCATGCACATATCAAACATAGTAGTGCCACCCAACATAGTTGAAATGGAGCACCGCATTGAAGAGCTCGACGGAAAGAAACGACAAGCAGTAAAAGACCAAAACTTTGAACTTGCAGCCAGCTTCCGCGACCAAGAAAAAATGCTAACCTTCGACCTCGAAGAGGCCAAACGACATTGGCAAAACACACAAAGCGAACACAGAGAAATAGTAACCGAAGACAACATAGCCGAAGTAGTAGCAATGATGACAGGCGTGCCCACGCAGCGCATAGCACAAGCCGAAAGTGAGCGCCTACTGCAAATGCCACAGCAACTCAAAGGCTCAGTTGTTGGACAAGACGAAGCTATACAAAAAGTAGTCAGAGCCATACTGCGCAACAGAGCAGGACTCAAAGACCCTAATCGCCCAATAGGTTCATTTATATTCCTTGGTCCGACGGGTGTAGGCAAAACCCACTTAGCACAAGTGCTGGCACAATATCTCTTTGGCTCAAAAGATGCCCTCATACGTGTAGATATGAGTGAGTTTATGGAAAAATTTGCCGTATCTCGCCTCGTTGGTGCACCTCCGGGATATGTAGGCTATCAAGAAGGCGGACAACTTACTGAAAAAGTGCGTCGTAAGCCATACGCCGTTGTTTTGCTCGACGAAATAGAAAAAGCACACCCTGACGTATTCAACCTGCTACTGCAAGTGCTCGATGAAGGTCATCTTACCGACTCGGTAGGGCGCAAAATCGACTTCAAAAACACCATCATCATCATGACGTCGAACATAGGCTCGCGCGAACTCAAAGAGTTTGGGCGTGGAGTAGGCTTTGCACAAGAAAACCGCGAGAGCGACGAACAACGTGCCAACAGCATACTGAACAAAGCACTCAAAAAAGCCTTTGCGCCAGAGTTTATCAACCGCATAGACGACACCATCATATTCCACGAACTGAGCAAAGACAACATAATGCAAATAGTTGATATTGAGCTCAAAGGACTATATGAACGCATTGAAGCTATGGGGCATACACTTAACATCACCCCTGCAGCCAAGCAGTTTATTGCCAACAAAAGCTACGACTCGCAATATGGTGCACGCCCACTGCGTAGATCGTTACAAAAATATGTTGAAGACGAATTGGCAGAGCTTATCATTTCATCTGAAATAAAAGGCAATAGCCAAATAAGCATAGACTACGATGAGCAGAATGACAAAATACTGACATCGTTCGAACCAAAAATACTGAAATTGCAATAAAAAAAATCCCCCCATACACTATGAAAGGATTTATGAATGGCTTGATAGTTGGCGCACTCATTGGCGGTGTAGTAGCACTACTATTTGCACCTCGCAAAGGTGCCGAAACACAAGCAATTCTGAAAGAAAAGATAAAACGCGCTAAAGCCGAAATAGAACGCAGAAAAAAAGAGCTTGAAGAGATGCAAGCCCGAATAAAAGAAGAGGCAGGAGGCGTAGCAGAATGATAACCGACGATATAAGTGCAGCTGCTACTGACACAATGCAATCGGCTCAGCACCTTGCCGAACTCAACATTGAGAAGTTGAAACTTGACCTTGCCGAAGGACTTTCGACCATATCAGTAAAAGCCATTTCGATAATAGTAAAGTTGGTAATAATATGCAACATAGTGTTCTTTCTATCAATGGGTGTAGCACTTATCATTGCCGACCTTACGGGCATTCAGTGCTTGGGCTTTTTTGTCATAGGTGCATTGTTTGGTATTGTTTTGATAATATACAAAACGATGCGTAAGAGCCTGATAGAGAGTCCAATAGTAAAAACTTATATCGATCTTATTTTCAATCAAAAAAGCTAAAACGCTATGCAAACCGACAATATAAAATCGTTGGCAGACTTTGCAGCAGTGCGTAGTCAGATAAACAATGAGATAGCATTGGCGCAAAAACAATTTACTCTCGATGCCGAACGACTGAAATATGAGTTGATGCCATCAAGCATGCTTAGCGCAGTAGCTAATAAGCTGTATAATAGAGCTTTGGAGTGGGTAGATACTTGGCTTAAATAAAAAGATGGAGATAACATCGGCACAAAAGATAGAGAGCTTGACGGAGCAAATAGGCATCTTGCCATTTTTCAAAAACTCTATTGAAGGATTTTCTATTGAAGAACATACGCCTGAAGATTTTTGGTTCAACGACGAGGTAGATGGTCCGTGGGAGTGGAAAGGTCCGATAATTAGCAACTTCAGATGTGTATACGGCAAGTTTTTCAACAAAAAAGCAGGCTATATCAGTCTTAGCCATTTTGCAAAGCTGGCGGTACACAGACGTCAAATGTATCAGTTGGCGCATTTTACCGCATTGGAGCAGAAGATATATGACACAATCAGGCAACATGAGGCAATACGCAGCGATGCGCTGAAAGAATTGCTTGGTTTTGGACCTAAAAAACGATGCACTAAGAGTGCCAACCCAATAGACAACTTGATAGATATATCGCCCAAAAACAAGAAGAAAAAGAGTGACGAGTCAGTTGATACAGCATTAGTGCGTTTGCAAATGGGCACTTGGATAGTGTGTGCCGACTTTGAATATTTATATACCAAAGAGGGCAAACGCTATGGTTGGGGCAAGGCAGTGTATACTACGCCTGAAATTTTGTATGGCGAAGATCTGCTGAGCAGTTATGCCCATAACGATGCCGACAAAGTTTATTATGAATTTTGCAAAGAGGTGTCACTTCATACCAATTTACTTACCAATGTGCCATGCACTGCGCAAGATATTGCAAAATTGATGGGAGAGTTGCGTGGCAAAAAATAAACTTCCCCACACATATACCTATTTTCGGTTAAGGTAGTGTGTGAGGAAGGTGTTTTTGTTTTGATAATGTGTAGTTTTATCTCTTCACTATAGCATTTACCAAAGCATCAAGAGCAGGCAAATCGGTTTGTTTTAGTTTGCTTTTGATGCTAACTACAGGTTCTACAATTTCTATTTGCTTCATAGCTTCGAGTTGTGCGCGCATAACCTTTGCTGCTTGTGGTGCCCATGTGCCATTTTCAATAAGTCCAACTCTGCGTCGCTGATAACCTTTGATAGAGAGCTTATGGAGGAAGTAGTACATTGGCGGGAAGACGCTACCATCGTATGTTGCAGCAGCCAACACCATAGATTCCATCCGGAAAGCATCTTCAATAGCTTCTGCCATGTCGTCTCTGCTGAGGTCGGTAATGGCTACCTTGCTTGCGCCCTTTTCTTTGAGCAATTGTGCAATCTTTTCGGCAGCCTCTTTTGTGCCGCCATGTATCGAAGCGTATGCCACCAATACTCCACCGGGTGTTTCAACATCATATTTGCTCCAGATATTGTAGAGTCGCAGTGCTTCTGAGAGTTTTTCACCTTCGAGCACCGGACCGTGCAATGGACATATTTTGCTTATTTTCAGAGCCGAAGCTTTGCTCAGTAGTGTTGCTACCTGTACGCCATATTTACCACAGATATTGAAGTAGTAGCGGCGAGCCTCGCATGCCCAGTCATCAGGATCAGCGTTGTATACACCAAATTTGCCAAAGCCATCGGCAGCAAAAAGTGTTTGTTCACTTTCGAGATATGTTACCATCACTTCAGGCCAATGTACCATAGCTGCTGCAATGAATTTGAGCGAGTTTTTGCCAAGGCTAAGCGTATCGCCATCGGCAATGGTGAGGGTTTGTGCGCTAAGGTTTTCGTTGAATTGCTGCAGATATTGCAATGCTTTGGCGCTTGCTACTATTATAGTTTCGGGGTATGCCTCCAAGAGTGCAGCTACTGAGCCACTATGGTCGGGCTCCATGTGTTGCACTATGAGGTATGTAGGTTTTTGTCCGTTGAGTGCTGTTTTGAGGTTGTTGAGCCACTGGGTAGTTTTACGTGGGTCAACGCTGTCCATTATGGCTATTTTTTCGTCGCTGATGAGGTATGAGTTGTAGCACATACCTTCGGGTACTTCATATTGGCTTTCAAAAAGGTCGAGATCGGGGTCGTCTACTCCAATGTATTTTACTATTGACATAAGGTGTAATTTTGATTAAGGTTCGATTGCGAAGTTATGAATATTTTGTGTTTTTTGTGCAATTGTATGTCTACAAAAAAAGGTTGCTCTGCGCAAAAATAATGCGAGGCAACCTTCTGTTTTAGTGTTTATTATGTTGTTGCTATTAGAACAACTTTTGTGGATATTCGCCAGCGTTGATGAGTGCCTGAATTTTGTCAACTACACCCTGACGGTCGGCAGCGTATGTAACGCCAAACCACTTGCTTGTAGTGTCGAGCACTTTTACGGTAGCGGTGTTCTCAGTAATGAGTTTGTTTACCATCAGCGGAATGTAATATTCGGCTTTGATGTTGCTCATATTTGCTTTGAGGAATTCGATGAAGTAGGCTGTAGAGTGTTTGAAATAGTCAGGTGTGAAGCCCCACATATTCATCGATACTGGTGTATTTGCCTGAATACCAACCCACTTTCCTTGTTCATCTTTGTAAGCTACTGGGTGTTGTTCGCCAGCATCTTCTGAGTCGAATTTGGCTACTTCAGCTTTGTCAACTCGCATTATTTCAGTGCGTTCAACCACAGTAGTCAGATTCTCGTTGTTGTCTTTAGAGCAGATGCCGCGAGCCACTGAGCCACTTTCAGAGAGTGTGTTGCCAACGCGGAAACCTACCATACAATATTTGTTGGTAGAGCCTTCGGCCAATTGGCTGAGCCACTTACCAAGCACTGCAAAACTGTCGCGACCATAGAAGTCGTCGGCATTGATAACGGCAAAAGGTTCATTTATAACATCTTTGCCCATTAGCACTGCGTGATTTGTACCCCAAGGTTTTGTACGTTCTTCTGGACATTTGAAGCCTTCAGGAAGGTCGTTGAGGTCTTGAAATACGAGTTCAACAGGTATATGATTTTGATATTTAGAGATAATTTTTTTGCGAAAATCTTCTTCGAATGTTTTTCTGATGACAAAAACAATTTTGCCAAATCCACCACGAATAGCATCGAAAATAGAATAGTCCATAATAGTCTCACCATTAGGACCAAGACCGTCGAGCTGTTTCAGACCGCCATAACGGCTACCCATGCCAGCTGCAAGCACAAAAAGAGTTGGTTTCATATTTTTTTTGTAGTATTAAAAAGTTCTTATTGTAGGTTTATACTGACAAACCTCGCAAATGTAACACTTTTTTATAAATTATAGTTATTGATGGTAAGCAATTAACGTAATGTATGATATGTTTTTTGCTCAGAAATAACAGATTATTAATAGGTTGTAGAATAATATGTGTATTGAATGTTGTTGAAGTGCGATAGAAATATTTGTAAAAAAAAACTCAAAATATGCACTTTCATTCTATTACAAAAAAAGTTGCTAAAAACATATTTTAGCAACTTTTCGAGGTCGGTAGCGGAGTCGAACCGCTCTGGACGGTTTTGCAGACCGTTACCTAACCGATCGGCCAACCGACCATATTTCTGATTACGGGTGCAAAATTACACACTCTTTTTTTATTATGCAATAGTTGTTGGTATTTTCTTTCAACTGTTTTTTCTAAAAAAATATTCTCAAGTTTCGCAAGTAGAAATATTCTGCAAACAAATTTCCAAACACGGCTTTTTCATTAGTCTTTTACTTTTTCTTTCCGCAAGACTCAACGATGATTGAGCGAAGCGAAATAAAAAGTAACA
>CAJONN010000094.1 GCA_905235955.1 uncultured Marinilabiliaceae bacterium | reverse complement strand
AAATCGTTTCGGGCGCTTCGCTACGATAATTTTCTTAACGCTCCGTGCCAAAGGCGACAACCGCGAGGTGAAAATCGGGTTCCGTGCTAATTGTTGAAAAACAATTTGTTGGGTATATTTCTTTCGTCCATTCTTATGGCTTATTTTCTGTGCATTTTTCACTTGCGAAACTTGGGTTAAATATTATAGGTGGCAGGTTGGAAACCTTTTTACACGATCTATCTCCGTTGTTTTTCGGTGTATTGGTCAAAAAAAATGTGCATTATTTTTGCATCAATTGCAATTGCCTATTTATCAGTCCATCAATGGGATTTTGTTCTACATTACCTATTTGCAGTCCGCACATTTCAATGGCTTCAGCAAGTATATATTCAAAGTTGAAAGCTACGCTACCCACAAAGTTGATGGGTTGTGCAAGCATGTCGGCATCATAGCGCATAAGGTTACGATCGATGAAGGTTACAAATGCTTCGAGCACTATGTTGTGTATCTCATCGCGGTCGATGTTGTCAGCTGCAAAGTGTGTAAGCGATGCTAAAAAGCGGTTTGGATAGGGTTGTTTATACACTTTGTTTATTATTTCGGCATATCCGATGCCTATCCATTGCATTAGTTTTTGGCTAATATCTGTAGGGAGGATGCCTTTGAGTGCATCAGACAATAGTCTTTTGCCAATATATGCACCACTACCTTCATCGCCCAAGATGAAGCCGAGTGGAGGTGTGTTGGCTACTATTTTTTCACCATCGAAGCAGCACGAATTGGCACCTGTACCAAGTATGCAAGCTATGCCAGCTCTATTGCCAAGTAGCGCATGACAGGCTGCCATGAGGTCGCTCTGTATGGTGATGATGGCTTGTGGTGCTATGCTTTGTATGGCTGTAGTTATTGTTTCGTTGGCTTTGCCACCAATGCAACCTGCTCCGTAGAAGTATATATGCTCTATGCTACCCCACTCTATATCTGATGTGCTTAGCATTGAGCTTATTTCTGATGCCTCTTGGTAGAGCGGATTGATGCCGGCTGTGCTGATGTGCTGCACGTTGCCGTCATTGGCTATGAGTGCCCAATGTGTTTTGGTCGAACCGCTATCAGCTATTAGTATATTGTTTATCATTTTTTTATCTCTCCATCTCCTGCTTCAGATATTGCCATGTGTAGCCTTTGCCCTGTTTTACTATATCTTCGGGCGTACCAACAGCCAACACTGTACCGCCATTGCGTCCGCCTTCAGGCCCCATATCGATGATGTAATCGGCCATTTTGATAACATCAAGATTGTGTTCTATCACTATAACGGTATTGCCTTTCTCTACAAGCTTGTTTATCACGTCCATCAATATGCGAATATCCTCAAAATGCAAGCCCGTAGTAGGTTCGTCGAGTAGGTAGAGTGTGCGTCCCGTATCTTTGCGCGAAAGCTCTGATGCCAATTTGATGCGTTGGCTTTCACCGCCAGAGAGTGTTGTTGACGGCTGACCAAGTGTGATGTAGCCCAATCCGACACTCTGCAATGTACGCAACTTGTTGTAAATCACTGGAATATTCTCAAAGAACTCAGCTGCCATATTGATGGTGAGTTGCAATATATCGCCAATAGATTTGCCTTTGAATTTTACCTCAAGTGTTTCGCGGTTGTAACGTTTGCCCCTACATACTGGGCACTCTACCATAACGTCAGGCAAGAGGTTCATCTCTATCACCTGCACGCCTGCGCCCTTGCATGTTTCGCATCTGCCACCACTGACGTTGAACGAGAAACGACCTGTTTTGTAGTTGCGCATTTTAGCTTCGGGCAATTCGGCAAATAGTTTTCTGATGTCATCGAACAAACCAGTGTATGTGGCCGGATTTGAACGTGGTGTTTTGCCTATTGGTGTTTGGTCGACAGCTACTATTTTGTCTACAAATTCATCGCCCTCAATGGCATCGAATGGCATTGGGTCTTTGAGCGAGCGATAGAATTTTTGGCTCAAAATCGGATAAAGTGTCTCGTTGATAAGTGTCGATTTGCCACTGCCCGATACGCCAGTCATGCAGATGAGTGTGCCAAGCGGAAACGACACATCGACGTTTTTCAGGTTATTGCCTTTGCAACCATGCAGCGTGAGCCATTTACCGTTGCCTTTGCGCCTATTGGCTGGCACTTCTATTTTACGTTTGCCACTGAGATATTGAGCTGTCATGGTGTCAGAGGCTAATATTTGCTCTGGTGTGCCTGCTGCTACTATTTTGCCACCTTTGCGCCCTGCTCCCGGACCAACATCAACTATGTAGTCGGCCTCCGTCATCATATCGCGGTCGTGTTCCACCACTATGACGCTATTGCCCATATCGCGCAAGGCTTTGAGCGAGTTGATGAGCCTTATATTGTCGCGCTGATGCAGTCCGATACTTGGCTCATCGAGGATGTAGAGCACGTTGACGAGCTGCGAACCTATCTGCGTGGCAAGCCTTATGCGTTGACTTTCGCCACCCGAAAGTGACACTGAGCTACGATTCATTGAGAGATAGTCGAGACCTACATCGAGCAAGAAACTTAGTCGACTGCGTATCTCTTTGAGCACTTCTACGGCTATGGCTTTTTGCTTTGTATCGAGCTTATTTTCAAGCCCTTGCAACCATTCATTGAGTTCGTTCATATCAAGTTTCGATACATCGGCTATATTTTTGCCGTCGATGAAGAAGTGTAGTGCCTCTTTGTTGAGTCTTTGTCCGCCACATTCTGGGCAAACTACTTCGCGGGCAAACTGAGTTGCCCATTTTTTCTCCTTCACTGAAGTTGTCGACTCTTGTATCTCGTTGATATAGTTGACGATGCCATCGTAGGTTGGATAGAAATTGTTTGACAAGCCCGATTCGTTTTTGAGTGGCAAACGTTCTGGCGTACCATATAATATGGTATCCATTGCCTCTTCTGATATCTCTTTGATGGGTGTTTTGAGCGTATATCCGTAGCGTTCGCAGATAGCTTCGAGTTGAGCAAATATGAGCGTATTGCGCTGTTTACCAATGGGTTCTATAGCTCCGTCGGCTATGCTTTTATCTTGATCAGGTATTATTTTGTCTATGTCTATTTGTACCAATGTGCCTAAGCCTTTGCACTTGGGGCATGCACCTTGAGGCGAGTTGAATGAAAAGTTGTGTGGTGCAGGTTCGGCATACGAAATACCTGTTGTTGGACACATTAGCTGCCTACTGAAGTAGCGCGGTGTATTGTTCTCGTCGTCGGCATCTATCACCATCATTATGCCTTTGCCCACTTTCAGCGCAAGCTCTATCGACTGCCTAAGTCGCTTATCATCAGCATTGTCTACACACATTTTATCTATCACAACCTCTATAAAGTGATTTTTGTATCGGTCGAGTTTCAGACCATGTGTGAGTTCTTTTATCTCATTGTCGACTCTGACGTAGATGTATCCACGTTTGCGCACTTGCTCAAAAAGCTCTTTGTAATGTCCTTTTCGTCCTTTGACAAGTGGTGCTAAGAGGTATATACGCTTGCCATTGTATGATTCTGAGATAAGCTTAAATATCTGTTCTTCAGTATATTTTATCATTTTTTCACCCGTAACATACGAACGAGCTTCGCCAGCGCGAGCATAGAGCAAGCGGAAGAAGTCATAGAGTTCTGTTACGGTACCAACGGTAGAGCGCGGATTGTTGTTGGTTGTTTTTTGCTCGATAGAGATAACTGGGCTCAACCCTGTTATTTTGTCAACATCTGGACGTTGTCCGCCACCCAAAAATTGCCGAGCGTAGGCCGAGAATGTTTCAATATATCGGCGCTGACCTTCAGCATAAATGGTATCAAAGGCAAGCGATGATTTACCACTGCCACTCATACCAGTAAAGACCACTAAGCTATTGCGCGGAATGGTCAGATCTATGTTTTTCAAATTATGTTCGCGAGCCCCATAAATCTTTATCGACGACTCTTCGTTCTCAATGTATTCGAGATTGTCTGTTGTCATTGCAAAAACAAAATGTCAGTTGACTGCAAAAATACACTTTTTATTAAAGCTATAACTACAATTTGAAGTTGAATTGGAAACGCAAACCAATGCGAGGTGCATCAAATTCTGATTCGGTCAGACGATAAACAACATCGGCACGGAAAAACCTAAATATGTTGTCGATGCCTGCATTCACTTCCAAATAAGGCTTGTTGGCACCCGATGTTTTTTCTGGCATATCGAGCATCTGTAAATGCTTATCAGATAACGAGCCGAGCATTGCTTTGAAGCCCAACACTTCGCGCAGTCCGATGCGGTTGAAGCGTGGCAAATGGTGAAAGAGCCTACCATTGAGAAACCAATCGACGTAGACATATAGATATTTGTCGTTGACAAACTCAAGGTAGTTCATCAGATTGAAGTCGTAGCGATAAAAGCCGTATGTTTTGTTGCCACGAGGCATTTCGAGCAATGAGTATGGCAGTTTGCCCCAATACATGCCACCTTCCAATGCATAGTCGAGCTCAGTCTGACCTATATAAGTAGTGTGTTTGATGGTGGAGTGAATACGGGTGTAGTAGCTATCGTTGTTGTCAACTTCAGCACGCCCATAAGCTACGGTGAAGTGCATTATTGGGTAGTCGGTTGAGAGGTAGATGCGTTGCATGCCATCGTCGATATATTTTTCGCTGAAGCTAAAACGTGTGTCGAGTGCAACCTCTTGCTGCCATACTTTGCTGATTGGCTCGCCACCAAGTGTAAACGGATAGTATTTTGGCGAAAGTTGGCATTTGGCTGATACTGACAGCTTTGACGATATGCCTGTGATCCATTCATGATCATATTTGAGCCTTATTTTTCGCTCATACATCAGTTCATCTATTACTTCGCGCTTGAATAGTTGCGCTATGATGTTGGTTTCTGACGTAGTGAGCATATTTTCATAGAGATAGAGTATGTTTTCGTTTTCGCCTATTTTTATTAGTCGGTCGTAATAGTCGCACTGCAATGCGCGATGGAATGGCGAGTCGAACCTATAGCCTACACCTGCCTGATATGTGAGGCGAGAATTTTTTACACCTATGCCCAATACGCCCATCACCATCCATTGTTCGCTTATCTCCTTGCTATTGCGCAAGCCCATACCTAAGTGTACGCCCTCTATTTTGTTGGTGTTGAACACTTCAGTAAACGGACCGAGTTCCCATTTGCCACAGTCTAAGAAGCCTGTCATAGCCATTTTGGCAAGTAGGTTGAATTTTTTTACATTGCCAACATTGTTGAGTGAGTCGATTGAGCTTGTTGCCTCAAGATCTTTTTGCGAGAGTTCAGAGTGCCTATGTTGCACCCAGAAGAGCGAATCTCGTTGCTTATAGCCGGGTTGCTTGAGTGTTTCGTATTGCAAGGCTTTGGCTGATAGCACAAGTTCGTCGGGCGAGTTTACCTCTATATTGTTGTGCGAATTGTACATTCGGCACTTTATCTCTAAGCGTTTTTTGTCAGAATTTACTGGCATATAATCTACGTGCATCTGCATTTCGTTGGTGCCGTAGAAGAGTATTGTGTCGTTGAGAAACTGGTATGTTGAGTTTACTTTGAGTTTTTTCACAAAGTTGATGTTGGTATATTGGGGCATATCGGCATCGATGCGTTTCACTGCATAATGCTTTGTTTCTATGTCCATTGTACCAATAAATGTTTTGTCGCCTTCGTTTTTGGGACGGAATTTAACTGTGTATATTTTGGTTGAGTCTGGTCCAACGTACGTGCTATCGGTGATGTAAAATTTGTAGTATTGCAAGGCATTGTCGGCTATTGGGCTTACAAATCCTACGCCAAGTATTTTTACTACATCATCATAGAACGACACCTCTTGGTCGAGTGCTGATGAGAAGCCCCCTATTTCATATTGCTTAAATACGTCGATGCCTTTCACGTCGTCAGCCAATATGGTAGAGCGCATGCGCTTAGGTTTTTTTTGCGTTTCGTTTACCGACAATGTTTCAGAAAAGTATACTGGCAAATAGCGGTTCGAGTCTTCGTCCATCTTCATCAAGTCGGTAGCGCCTTTGAGTATCCAGTTTTTGTCGCCAATGTTGTTTATGGCATATTCCCAACGCACATATTTTTCAAATTTAGTACGGTCGTAGCGCGAAGGGTCGTTTTGAGGTTTGTTTTTGATAACAGCTTTGAGCAGTCGGCGCGGCGCATCGTCTGGTATTACCTTTATCTCTTTGATAGCAATGGTTGTTGGGCGCATTATCACTCTGTTGGTGTCAGCTTTGAGCTCGCTCAGAGGCAAACTACAATCAACATAGCCCATCGAATTGAACCACAAACTATCAGTATTGGTTGGCACTGTTATTTTGAATATGCCATCAAAATCGCAAACAACACCTGTTAGTGTTCCTTTGATATAGGCATTGGCAAATGGTATTGGCTCCTTTGTCTCTTTATCTATGATAACACCAACTATGGTTTGCGATTTTTTGTCTGAAGTTTTGTTTTTTTGTGCAGTACCCATTACTGCTGATAGGCACATCAAAACTATTATTAATATGTTTCGCAATTTACACATCTGTGTTTTTTTGTCCACAAAAAATCAAAATGCTTTCCCTTTTTTGATTTACAACATCGGAGGGCAAATATACAAAGTTTAACGTAACCTACCGCCATTTGGCAACAATAACCAACTCTTTACTTATAACTTACAACTTATAACTTACAACTTATAACTTACAACTTATAACTTACAACTTACAACTTACAACTCAAAACAACCCCTCAATATAGCTAATTTACCCAAATCAAAACCATAATACAGATAAATTTTCTACTTACAACAACACTAATAAAAACAATAAGCATAGTATATTTGCCACAACAAAAAAAACAAAGAATTACGGCTCATGGCTAAGAAAATCATTATTGTTGACAACCAAGACATAACACATGCTGGCTTGCTACACTATATTATGACTGCATACGCAACCACACAAGTAAGTGAAGCCGACAGCAAAAAAGCACTCACCGAGCAACTATTGGTATCAGACGATGCCGTAGTTGTGCTCGACTATACCAACACTGGCTTCAACTCTACTGATGAACTTATCAACCTTAGCTGTAAATTTGAACGCACACATTGGATACTCTTCTCCAATGAACTTAGCGAGCCTCTTGTAAAGAAAATGAGCTTCTACGACAGCTTTAGCATGGTGCTGAAAGATAGTACGAGCAACGAAATACTTGATGCACTGCGCTATGCGCTCAACAATGAGCGTTACCTCTGCCACCATATAGCCAACTTGCTCATTGCCAGCACACACAAAGAGGAAGCAGTGCAGTCGCTCACACAAACCGAGCTCGACATACTGAAGCAAATAGCACTTGGCAAAACCGTAAAAGAGATAGCCCAAATGCGCAATTCGAGCTATCATACCATTGTGGCTCACAAAAAAAATATTTTCAGAAAACTCGAAGTCAACACCATCTACGAAGCTACCAAATATGCCCTCAAAGCCGGACTAATGGA
>CAJONN010000093.1 GCA_905235955.1 uncultured Marinilabiliaceae bacterium | reverse complement strand
TAATAAGTTTTAAGTAATAAGTTTTAAGTAATAAGTTTTAAGTAATAAGTTTTAAGTAATAAGTTTTAAGTAATAAGTTTTAAGTAATAAGTTTTAAGTTTTTAAGTTTTTAAGACTATGCACAAAGCAGGTTTTGTCAATATAGTAGGCAACCCCAACGTAGGTAAATCAACACTATCAAACTTGTTGGTAGGCGAGCGCCTCTCAATAATCACCTCTAAAGCCCAAACTACACGCCACCGAATATTTGGCATAGTAAACGGCACCGACTCACGTGGCGATGAATATCAGATGGTATTCTCTGACACACCGGGCGTTTTGAGTCCGAACTACCGACTACAAGACGCTATGCTCAACTACTCGCTCGAAGCACTACAAGATGCCGACGTACTCCTCTACGTTACTGACACCGTAGAAACACCCGACAAACATAGCGACTTCTTGCAAAAAGTAGAGAAAGTAAAATGCCCTATTATCGTACTTATCAACAAGATAGACCTAATAGACCAAACACAACTCGAAGAAAAAGTAGCATATTGGCACCAACAGATACCCGCAGCTGAAATTGTGCCCGTATCAGCATTGCACGGCTTCAACACAAGTGGCATCATTGACCACATAGCCGACCTCTTGCCACAAGCTGAGCCCTTCTACGACAAAGACCAACTCACCGACAAACCTACGCGATTCTTCATCACAGAGATAATACGCGAAAAAATATTGCTCTACTACAAAAAAGAGATACCCTATTCGGTTGAAGTAGAGATAGAAGAGTTTGTAGAACAAGAAGATCAGACCGACATTAAAGCCGTAATACACGTTACGCGCGACTCACAAAAAGGCATCATCATCGGGCATCAGGGCGTTGCAATAAAGAAACTTGGAACATTGGCTCGCCGCGACATCGAACGCTTCCTTGACCGCAAAGTATTCCTCTCGCTCTACGTCAAAGTTACCAAAGATTGGCGCGACAAAGATTTTGCCCTCAAACAATTTGGATATGATGTAAAAAAATAAACTAATGTGTGAGGATTGCTAACAACTTTCCTCACACATCTTAGTGTTAAACAATATAATACAATATTGCTATTGTGGCGGTAAGAATTGCACCAATAAACAAGCACACATCAACAACTATTTTAGTCCAATCGCTTTTGATATAATTGCATATTGCAAAAATTCCTATTATTAGCGGTTCTATTGCTACAAACAGAAGCACATTAATCTCTTCATATGTGCATCCCAATGCATCAGACATATATACTAAAACACTGACGCACTTGTTGAAACATGCATCAGCGCCCAACATAACACAAGAATACAACAACGCCAATACCGACAATGCCAATACTGCCAACGATGTCATTCTGAGCTTTACGTTCCACTTCATAACTTATTATATTACAAATAATTACACCAAATTTAGTACAACTTACCATTAGGATTGAACAAGCTGCGTTCGTGGTCGTTTTTCTGACCAAAATAATACGTTACATCTATCATTGGCACAGCACCTATTTTGTGCTTTGTGCTCTCATAATTAGCTATACTCAACGCTCCACCCAAGCGCACGCTCAATGCAGGTCTAACAAAAGCTTCGGCTTCAAACTGTAACTCAAATGCCAAATTTCTATCAAACGACCAATTATGAAACCTCATGCCACCATGCAAATTGCACCAATCGCATGCCTTGTAGTCGGCCCACAGTTTCAGCTCTGCCAAAAAATCGTTGTCGATGAGCACTACACAACGATTTGCCAAGAAGTGAGCTGGCAACTGTTCTACTGTGCCATTTTTGAGCTGAATGCCGTAATATGTACCCAATGAGGCTGTCAAGATGAGCCACTCGCTACCATCAGAGCAGTTTTGGTCGCGAGTGAAGCGTCGGCTGGCAATAAATTCATGACCAATCTCAACCACTTTGGGTATTTTGGCACTATCTGGCACATAATCGTTATAACCTCGTCGTTGCGCAAATTTCAGTCCCGGATAGGCATTACCAAGGTTCATTTTCGATGCCAAAAACCATTTTTTAGGTTTCTTCGTCCAACGATATTTTGCCATCAGATTGGGCTGAAAATAGTCAAAAGCTAAAAAAGTAGAGAATTCCCATCGGTCAGTAAGTCCGAAGCGCGATGCCGTTGTAAGGCTCACATTACCAGCATGTCGGGCTACAGTATTGGCTGTTTCGGGATGCCACAAAAGGTCTTTGCGCACTGATGTATGTTTGTATCCTTTGGTAGCATCGAGGTTGTTGTTGAACTGCGCAAAAACTTCGCTCAATGTTAGCAAAGCTATCAGTAAAGACAAGATTCTCTTCATCACTCTACCACTTTTGCTATTCCTCGATAGCGATCGACGCGCGACTTAGGCACATAGATTACCAATTTCTGCCCTATACGAATAATATTTCGGCGCATACCATTCCAATATTTCAAATCGCTTAGGCGCACTCCAAAACGTGTAGCTATGCTGCCCGGCACATCGCCAGACTTTACGGTGTATATGAGTTTGGCTGCATTTGCTGGACGAACGCCTTGAGCATAAACGGCTTCAGAAACGGATACTATCTTATTGTCAGGAAAATATTTTTCGCGCTGATAAGCATACACCGAATCTTCTTGTGCTGCAAATGCCAATGTTACCTCCATGGGCAATCGTAGCGAATAACTTTTGCCACTTTGAGCCGGAATAATATCGTGGCGATATTGCGGATTGAGTTCGCGTATCATCTCCACTGGCAGTCCGAGCCTTGCCGAAATTTGCTCAAAATGCAATGGTTTGTTCACCATAACTGTGTCGGCAACCAAAGGTTTGTTGGTTTGTGTAGCATAGAGCTGATGTTCGCTAGCGTATGTAAGAGCATAGGCTGCAGCAATAAATGCTGGCACATAACCACGTGTTTCGCGAGGCAAATGGTAGTATATTTTCCAAAAATCGGTTTGTCCGCCCGAACGTGCTATTGCTCTGTTGACGTTGCCCGGACCGCAGTTATACGCTGCAATAGCCAAGTGCCAATTGCCATATATAGAGTAAAGCTCGCCCAAGAATTTGGCTGCTGCCCACGATGATTTATATGGGTCGCAGCGTTCATCAACGTATGAGTTTACTTGCAAATCGTAGCGTTTGCCAGTGTAATACATAAACTGCCACAAGCCCGATGCACCAGCACGCGAATAGGCTCGCGGATTGAGCGCACTCTCTATGATGGGCAAAAACTTCAGTTCGAGAGGCAAACCGTATGCATCAAGTGCCTCTTCAAACATCGGGAAGTAATATTTCGACTGTCCGAGCATATTTTGCACTTGTGCTCTGCGTTTCACTACATAAAGTTCAATGAAACGTTTTACCTGCTCGTTGTAGGTCATTGGTATGGGCGACTGCATAGCTTGCAAGCGTTCAACAAAAACATTATCAGGAATACCATTGATAAGTGTGTCGGCAGCCGCAACAGAGTCTGGCACAAGGTCGTTGGGAACAATGTCGCGATTAGAATACCATACATGGAGCAAGCTATCGACCGATGGCGTAAGGTATAGCAGTTCGGCCACTACAGCTGAGTCAGCTTCAGTTTCAGTTGGTTGGGTTAATACATCTTCAGCTTCAGTTTGTGCAAAAGCACTGACAGCCGACATAAGAATAACTGATGAAACTATTTTTCCTATTTTCATTGTGTGTTGTTGCAATATCTTGTTATTTGTTTGCTGAAAATATCTTCTTTACAATATCTACATACGATTTTCCTACAGGAATATAATCTTTCACTCCCTCAACAGCTACCTGATTGCCATAGAGCGACTTAATAAGATCAAGCCTAACGATGTACGATTTATGAATGCGTATAAACTTGCTTTCGGGCAGTGTTTCTTCCAAGTTGCGAAGCGATTCGAGCGTGATTATCTTCTCGTTGTTGATGCAAAAAATGGTAACATATTCACGCAAACCTTCAATGTAGAGTATCGAACTAAATTTGATGCGGTGTATTTTATGGTCAGCCTTTACATACAAATAATCGTCAGACGGTTCTGCAGCTGCGATGGGTGCAACTTGCGTAGGTTGTGTCTCAGGTTGAGGTGCTACAACAGGTTGCATGCGCGCCATAGCTTTACCAACGGCTTGCATAAATCTGTCAAACGAAAATGGCTTGAGCAGATAGTCGAGCACGTCGAGCTGATAGCTCTCAATGGCATATTCAGAGTAGGCTGTGGTGAATACAACAAGCGGTTTCTTTGTCAGCATTTTGATGAAGTTGACACCCGTAATGTCTGGCATCTGAATATCGAGAAACATAAGGTCTACATCACCAGTCTGAATAGTTGGCAATGCTTCGAGTCCTGACTTAAAACTGCCAAGCAACTCTAATGTTGGCACCTTTTCAACAAACTCTTTGAGCAATATGCGCGCCGGAAATTCATCGTCGACAATAATGCATCTGATCTTTTTATCGCTTGCTATTTCGCTCATAGTGTGATAAGTTTATGGTTTTTATCAGCTGACAAAAGTATCTATTTTCATAAACACTCTAAATTCAGCTTCTGTAGTTTGTATCTTTAGTTCATAGCGGTTCGGATAGAGCATATCGAGGCGTTTGCGTACATTCTCAACACCTATGCCACCAACTACATCTTTGTTGATAGCAATGGCTGGTAGTGAGTTTGCTACTTGAAAAACGAGCATCGGTCCGAGGGTTTTTATCTCAACCTGTAGCCAACCTTTTTTGGTGTTATCTATGTTGCCATGCTTGAAGCTATTCTCAATAAATGGCACCAGTAGCATAGGCTCTATCATTAGCTCTTTGTTGCAGTTGCTAATATCTACTTTGATATTAGGCTCGCTGTCCATCTTTATTTTCTGAAATTCAATGTAGTTGATTATATAGTCAACTTCGCGCCCTACTTTCACCTTTTTGCTTTCGCTCTCATAAAGTGTAAAACGCAGCATATCAGATAGTTTCAGTATCATTTCTGGCGTACGTTCTGACTTTATAACCGACAACGCATATATATTGTTCATAGCGTTGAAGAGGAAGTGAGGGTTGATTTGCGACTTGAGAAATTTCATTTCAAACTCGATGTTTTGGTGTATCAAGTCTATTTCTCGTGCGCGAGTTTTGTTTATGTGGCGTATGTAGGCCGAAACTACAACGGCAAGCACTACAAGTATAACTGCTATTATTACAGTAGGCAGAATAAAATTGTTCATTATTCTTTTTTTGCAATATAAAAATATCCCTCTGCAAATCGCTTAGGTAAAAAACCTCGATAGCGTAGGCAGAGGGATAATATCGTATGTCAATTGCAATTAATTGTCATGGCTATCCCAACCCTGATATGGATTGAAGAACCATGTGTCGCTATAGAAGTAACCACCTGTTGCAGTAGTTGTGAGCGCCACATCAGTACCAGTTGTAACGTATGGTATATATTGCTCTATACCTGTTTTAGGGTTCAGCTGTTTGAATACAAACGACACTGCAAAACGGCGAGCTGCACCTTCAAACGATGTTTTCTGCACCCAGTAGTCGCCAATTGGGTCATACTCCCAAGTGAGCTTACCAGCTGAACCTTGTCCGCCAGTGGTAATGTATGCTTTCTGACGATCAGGCAATACAAACGATGTAGCACCGTATGCTGCCAAACCTGTGTAGTCATCATCAAATGTTTCGCGAGTAGCATCTTTTGTTTTATTAAGCTGCTCCCATACGCCTATCTGACCATTATCACCTATTTCATCGCCATTAAAACGCTCAAGGGTAGCAACTGCGCCACTATTAACACCGCCTACTAAGTAAGCATAATTTGTTCCGTTTATCGTCATTGTGAAGACACTTGCCTGAGCACGTGGCATCTTGCAGTTTGTTACACGTTTCCAATCTTTGCCATCGAAACGGAAGAAGTCTGACAAGTAGTTCGATTCACCATCTTCGCCTGTACCAACATAGGCATAGTCTTTATTATCTGTGTTTGAGTGAAGAACGAAAGCTACTGCATATCGGCAAGTATCGCCCGGGAAGTTAGCTACTCGAGTCCATTTACCTGTTTGGTTTTTAGCAAAATTCTCTCGAGCTTCATCGGTCATTTGGCTATATGTTGATTTGTATGTTTTGTAGCTGCCATAGCTATTTTCTTTCACACCATCACCATCAGTATCAACGCCGAAAAATGGGTCATCTTCAGAAAGATTATATTGCGCAGAATCTGGAACACCAGCAGGATCGAACTCCCAAAAATCGTTCAGATAACGTGTACCTGTATAGCCCAAGCCTACATAGCCTTTACCATTAAGTGTAAAAGCTACTGCACCATTGCGCTGCGGAGCATTATCAGGCATAGAACTTACACCTTCACCGCTATTAATCCATTTACCTGAATAAGTTATACCTCCTTTTCTATCAGGAGTAACTTGAAAGAAATCTCTAAAACGTTCTCTCTCCTCTGTATTGGCTGTATTGGCACCAGTACCGATATAAGCTATCTGCTCGCCATTTCTTTCTATCTGAAAACATACAGCACCACCACGTGGAGTACCCGGCAAATTAGTATCAAGGTTAACCCAGTTGCCAAGTGTATGTACATTATCTTCGTCTTCGCAACCTGTTGTTGAGATACCGAGCGCCAAAGTTAGCATCATTGCTACTAACGGAAAGCGCTTTGATTGTTTTGTCATAATTATTTTATCTTTTCTTTTTTACTTGAATGATAGATAACATGCACAAATTGTCATGCTATTGATTTGGCGCAAAAGTAGTGTTTTTTTTGCGTAATGCAATTAATAATTCAATTTATGTTAGAAGTTTTTTATCATTAGTGCTTTTTTTATCAACAAACGACTTTTACAACTCAAGATTCACTTTTACACTACCTTTGCCTGCGTTCAAAAATGTTTTCAGTTCATCTTCAGAGCTATATTCTATTTGCCCAATAGGCGTATAGCTCCATGTGTTGCTACCATAGAAGATGACTATTTGGTTGCCACAATAGAGCATTATGTCGCCACTATGTGTAGTGATGCGTTCATCGGATGTGGGCAGCGAGAAACCCAATGCACCTACTTTCTCAAAGCCACCATAATCGTCAGATTGAATGGTGATAGCTTTTTCTGATAGTTTCTGCACAAGTACACGCGTAGCTTCATTATCAGCAAGCGTAGCTGTAAGTGTTTTATTACCAATTGTTAGTTTTATTTGCTGTATCATTTTCTCATTTTTTGGTATTTCTATATTATCATAGGTCTCAGCTATTTGAGCATTATCATCATCATCATCGCCTGCACTACACGATAACGACAAAAATGCAAAGACTGCAAGATATGTAAATGGCGTTTTCATATTGAGTTATTTTTATTTCAAATCTACTCTTTCTCCTTCAGTATGTGCCTCCATACCTTCAGTATACATGCTCACGGCTTCAGCATATCCTGCAGCCATTTCTCCAGCGTTGGTTACGTAGCATTGGTAGCTGAAGGTATGTTTGCCTCGTGGCAGACGCTCTATGAAGAAATCGACTGAAGCATCGCGTGGCGA